>NZ_JBFSUL010000044.1:0-42898 GCF_041467395.1 Vibrio sp. 10N.247.310.98
CCACAACGGTATGCTAAGAACAAAAATGCCGTTCACTCTTAAGTGAACGGCATTAAACACAGAGGTTGGCCTTTAAATAGGAAGATTTTTTTAACGACTATCGAAACTGTTTAGCTTCTGGAAGATACTCAAAACCAGCAGACGCGAGCTTTGCGATCAATGCTGCTTTGTCGATCTCGTAGAAGTTGACCACTCGATCCAAATCACCACCGAAGTCGTCACGTAGCTTCATGTTGACGATACTCATCAACATTACAGGATCCATTTTTTCAAAATTAGCGAGGTTCATATTAGTCCTCGAAATCTGAGATCAGCAGGTTTGCAGCGGCAAAGGCTGCACGCTCACGCGCTTCTTTAGGAAGAGATTCATCTGCAGCAAGGTCATTCAATGTTTTTACCGCGCAGGTGATCGCTTTAGGGATATAGCCTTGGTCGCCACTGCCAATTTGAGAATACAGTTCACGCACCAAATCACAACAATCGTATACTTTCATTTTTATACCTAACCAAATGATAACTGATCTCAATATACACATAGAGATAAGCAAAAACAAAGTGGATCTGATTAAGTTCAGAGTTAGTTTGTCCTTGCTCAATATCTCACTTGGTTAGCTCGCTGCTTAGGCCGTTCTTTACGGCTTCGTTTGGTACTTGCCGATTAGCCAGAGACTTGTTGTTCAAGTTGATAGGTGACTTCATCAGCAAGATTGAGCTGTTTCGCGAGCTCTTTCAGGTACGCCTTTTCCATGAAATTCTGTTCGTCGGCCACAATCAAAGAGGCTAAGTAGATCTCACTCGCCTGTTGAGGTGACGTTGCCAGTTGAGCGATTTCGCTTGGGTCGAGTGGCTTATGCAGTTCTTCAGAGACCAATTTAGTCAGTTGATAATCAGCGCCCATATTCTCGACGGCTTGCTCTATCTTAGCCATCTCTTCTTCATCAACATGGCCATCAGCTTTAGACGCGGCAATCATCGATCGTAGAATCAGCACGCTGTGGTTTGCATCATTTTCATCAAACTGAGCCTGTTCGGCGTTAGGTGTCTGGCCTTGTTTGGACTGGTAGTCGTTGTAGACTTTATAAGCCAAAGCGCCCAGTGCTGCTGCGCCGCCAATCCCAGCCGCTTTCTTACCCATTTTCTTAGTCTTCTTAGAGCCCATTAACGCACCTAACAGTCCTCCGCCAACTGCGCCTGCACCGAAGGCTCCGAGTGTACTTTTACTGCTACTCTTGCTATTGCTGCCTTGAGAAAGGCCACTTAAACTTGAAGACCCTTGTGAAAGTTTCTGAGTACCTTGTTTTACGAGATCTGATTTAAGTGCTTGGTTCAGTAAGCTTTTGATATCCATCGATACCTCCAATGGTGAGCATGTCCAAAAAGTTGATGACACCAATATACGGATTTAAAGATGAACAGGGGATTAACTTACGTTATTTACTCTACTGATAAATAGAAGGGAGTTTGAAGCGAAATGACAGGCACAAAAAAGGCCACCTAACGGCAGCCTTTCAATGTTTATCTAGTCAGTAATCGGATTACTAAGCTAGTTGAGCCTTAAGGTGCTCGATAACCGTGTCCATTGCGATAGCTTCTTTATCACCAGTACGACGGTTTTTGTATTCGAAGTTACCTTCGTCCATGCTGCGATCGCCGATAACGATAGTGTGAGGGATACCCACAAGCTCGATATCTTTAAACATAACACCAGGGCGCTCTTTACGGTCATCGAATAAAACTTCGATACCCATAGCTGTTAATTCAGCGTATAGCTTCTCAGCTGCTTCTTTAACGCGCTCCGATTTGTGCATGTTCATTGGTACGATAGCAACTTGGAACGGCGCTAGTGCGTCTGGCCAAGTGATACCGAATTTATCGTGGTTTTGCTCGATAGCAGATGCAACAACACGTGAAACACCGATACCGTAACAACCCATTTCTAGGATTACGCTCTTACCATCAGGACCAAGCACGTTACAGTTCATTGCTTTAGAGTAAGTATTACCTAGTTGGAAGATGTGACCAACTTCGATACCACGCTTAAGTTGGATAGTACCTTGACCACATGGGCTAAGGTCGCCTTCAACAACGTTACGTAGGTCTTCAACTTGAGCAAGCTCAACGTCACGACCCCAGTTGATGCCGAAGTAGTGCTTACCATCTACGTTTGCGCCAGCGCCGAAGTCACTCATTACAGCAACAGAGCGGTCAACGATGAATGGTAGTTCTAGACCAACAGGGCCAAGTGAACCAGGACCTGCACCAACAAGTGCACGGATTTCTTCTTCAGAAGCCATCTCTAGTGGAGAAGCAACCTGTGGAAGGTTCTCTGCTTTCACTTCGTTCAGTTCGTGGTCACCACGGATGATTAGCGCGATGATATCAGCGTCTACTTCATCAGAAGCTTTAACGAATAGAGTCTTAACAGTCTTCTCGATTGCTAGACCGTGTTGCTCTACAAGTTCTGCGATTGTTTTTGCGTTTGGCGTATCAACCAGTTCCATCTCTTGAGTTGGCTCTGCCGCTTCAGTCGTTGGAGCTAGTGCTTCTGCTTTCTCGATGTTCGCTGCGTAATCAGATTCTGAAGAGAATGCGATTAGATCTTCGCCGCTTTCAGCAAGAACGTGGAATTCTTGAGAGCCGCTGCCACCGATTGCGCCAGAGTCTGCCAATACTGGACGGTACTCAAGGCCCATGCGGTCGAATGCTTTACAGTAAGCATCGTGCATCGCTTGGTAAGACTTTTCTAAGCCTTCTTTATCGATATCAAAGCTGTACGCATCCATCATAGAGAATTCACGTGCACGCATTACGCCAAAACGAGGGCGGCGCTCATCACGGAATTTAGTCTGGATTTGGTACAGGTTTAGAGGTAGCTGTTTGTAAGAGCTGATCTCGTTACGTACTAGGCTCGTCACTACTTCTTCAGCTGTTGGGCTAAGAACAAACGGACGAGAGTGACGGTCTGTGAAACGAAGTAGCTCAGGACCCATCTTTTCAGAACGGCCAGTCTCTTCCCAAAGCTCAAACGGTTGAACTACGGGCATCAAGATTTCAACGGCACCTGCATTATCGATCTCTTGGCGAACGATATTTTCGACTTTACGCAGTACACGTAGACCAGTAGGTAGCCAAGTATATAAACCTGAAGCTAGCTTACGGATCATACCTGCACGTAGCATCAGCTGGTGGCTGATAACTTCTGCGTCGTTTGGAGTCTCTTTCAGAGTAGAAAGAAGGTAGTTACTGGTACGCATTCTATGGTATCCGTTTCATCATTGATAAAAGAAAACTTGCTGTCGTTCGTGACCACAGCAAATCTGATATAGCCGCATATAATATCAGCCTATTTGGGATCTCAAAAGCGTTCAATGTCAGTTACATTGATGAAAAGCGTTTCAACTACGAATTTCACGTTAAGATCGAACAAATTTACCGCATATTCCTTACTGTCAGGTTTACCTTTCTTATAGGCAGGGCGAGGATCTTGGCCTAATACTTCTTTGATCACCTGAATGATATGGCGCGCCTGTGGATGGCTTGCGAGCTTACTTTGCGCTTGCTGCGAAAAGTTAACGTCGAGCACCTCTGGTTCGTCGGCGGCAAACCCTCCCAATGCATCCGGAATCGAATCTGAGTAGGGGATATAAGGCTTGATGTCGATGATCGGTGTACCGTCTACTAAGTCGACGCTGCCGAGATCCAACCAAGTCTGTCCTTTCTCTTGAGACACACCTTTTAGTTCAACCGCAGACATGCCAATTCCATTTGGTCTGAATGTGGCACGTGACGCGAATACACCAATACGTTCATTCCCGCCAAGGCGAGGTGGCCTCACAGTTGGTTTCCAGCCTGCTTCAAGGTTCTTGTCGAACAGAAATAGTAACCAAACATGGCTAAATTGCTCTATATCACGAACAGACTCAAGGCAGTTTGCTGCATCAACCAACCTGACTCTTGAGGTGGATGTGGGTACCAACCTGGGCTGCCTTGGCACAGCGAACTTCTCTTTATAAGGAGACTCAATAAAGCCAACAGGTTCAATGGTGTACATAGTTGGGTGTTCTCTGATTACGATTAAGACGGAAAAATATCATAAAATCGCTTGTTTTTCTTTTGATAATAATTATCATTTGCAATGTTATAACATATCAAATTAGTTATTTAGGGGAAATACAATGAAACCGAATATCCATCCAGATTACCGTCCCGTGGTTTTTCATGACACCAGTGTCGATGAGTACTTCTTAATCGGCTCAACGCTAAAAACAGACCGTACTATCGAATGGGAAGACGGCAATACTTATCCTTACTTCACGATTGAGGTGTCGTCAAAGTCGCATCCTTTCTATACGGGTAAACAACGAGTGCTACATAAAGAGGGACGTGTTGCGAACTTCACTCGACGTTTTGGTCAATTAGGTAAGGGAGCGAAATAGAATGAAAGTTGTGAAATCACTTAAAAGTGCGAAAAGTCGCCATCCTGATTGCCAGATAGTAAAGCGCAGAGGTCGTCATTATGTTATCTGCAAAACCAATCCGAGATTCAAAGCGGTTCAGAAATAGTCAGTCAAATTGATGTGACGCGAGTGTAAAAACGAGGGGAAAGTCAAACTTCATTCATTTGTCTGTTTTTCTTTTCCCTCGAGAAGAACCTGACAGAATATTGCGTATTAACTTAGAGTATGGCGTGTTTTATTTTCAAGTGAATCAATGGCTTATATTATCAGTTATATTTGTAGTGAATGTGTATTTGTGAATTATAAATCTAGATTTTGTATTTAATGTAGATTTATTTGCTAATTAATTGTTCAAATAGAGTTAAAAATCGTCGTTTGTTACACATTTTGTAACATTTTGAATTTCTAATTGATAATTTTGTCGCGTACCCTTCGCTGGCAATTTGAACATTTTTGTCACAATTGCATAGGAATCACTACAAGGAGGGAACTGATGAGTTCATCAGCTTCAATAAAAAACAACTCGCCAAAGAAACCTATTTTTACCCGTTTTCTCGATGGTGTTGAATATTTGGGGAACCTATTACCCCACCCGATCACTCTTTTCGCAATCTTCTGTGTCGCTATTCTAGTTACTTCAGGTATAGCTGGATATTTTGATGTGTCTGTTATGGACCCTCGTCCAGAAGGTGCTCCAGGTCGTGCTGCTGACGGCATGATCTACGTTGTAAGCTTACTTAATGCTGAAGGCTTACAGCTCATTGTTACTAATCTAGTGACAAACTTTGTTGGCTTTGCGCCACTTGGTACCGTGCTTGTTGCAATGCTAGGTGTAGCGATTGCTGAGCACTCAGGTTTATTATCTGCGGCGATGCGTGGCATGGTAATGGGCGCATCTAAGCGCATGGTTACGGTAACCGTAGTTTTCGCAGGTATTATCTCTAACACGGCTTCAGAGCTTGGCTATGTAGTACTTATCCCGCTTGCAGCAATGCTTTTCCACTCTTTGGGTCGTCACCCATTAGCAGGTCTAGCGGCAGCATTTGCTGGTGTATCTGGTGGTTACTCTGCAAACCTTCTAATCGGTACGGTTGACCCACTGCTTTCTGGTATCACAGAAACAGCAGCACAAATGATCGACCCGACTTACAGCGTTGGTCCTGAATCAAACTGGTACTTCATGTTTGTTTCTACTTTCTTCATCGCGATTACAGGTGCATTTGTAACTGAGAAGATTGTTGAACCAAAACTGGGTAAATACAATGACGAAGAAGCGTCTGAAGATTTATCAAATGATTCAATGGGCAAGCTAACAGATGTTGAGAAGAAAGGCCTTAAGCTTGCGGGTATCGCAGTGCTAGCGGTTTCAGCGCTTCTTGCTTGGACGATTGTTCCAGCTGATGGTGTTCTACGTTCAGCAGCAGGTACGGTTTCAGGTTCTCCATTCCTGAAAAGTATCGTAGCGTTCATCTTCGTATTCTTCGCAGTTCCTGGTTTTGTTTACGGTAAAGTTACCGGCACAATGAAAACAGACCGTGATGTAATCAATGCAATGTCTAAGTCTATGTCTTCAATGGGCATGTACATCGTACTTGTGTTCTTCGCTGCTCAGTTTGTTGCTTTCTTCAAGTGGACTAACTTCGGCCAAGTATTCGCAGTTGCTGGTGCGACTTTCCTACAAGATATCGGCCTAACGGGTCCAATGTTGTTCTTCGCATTCATCCTAATGTGTGGCTTCATTAACCTGATGATCGGTTCAGCTTCTGCTCAGTGGGCAGTAACAGCGCCAATCTTCGTTCCAATGCTAATGCTAGTAGGTTACGCGCCTGAAACGATTCAAGCGGCTTACCGTATCGGTGATTCAACAACCAACATCATTACGCCAATGATGAGCTACTTTGGTCTTATCCTTGCTGTAGCGACGCGTTACATGAAGAACCTAGGTATCGGTACTCTGATTGCAACTATGCTTCCATACTCTATCGTATTCTTGGTTGGTTGGAGCTTAATGTTCTACGTTTGGGTATTCGTATTTGGTCTACCAGTAGGCCCAGGTGCTGCAACGTACTACACGCCTTAGTTGTAGAGTAGGGGAAACCTTCTTCTAATTGATATTAAAAAAACCTGCATTGTTTGCAGGTTTTTTGATTTTTTATGGAGAGATAGAACTAGGTTAAGCTCGGATGAGCCAGCTAGCGTTTGGCTAGAATTCTATCTAAGTGGTTGGCAAACTCACGACGGTCGGTTTGAGAAAGGGTGCTTGGTCCGCCAGTTTGGATGCCGCTTGAGCGCATGGTATCCATAAAGTCACGAATGTTCAGACGCGCTTTGATGGTCTCTTTGGTGTAAAGCTCGCCACGAGAGCTGAGGGCTTGCCCACCTTTAGTGATCACTTCGTCAGCCAGAGGGATATCGGATGTAATCACAAGATCGCCGGGTTCAGTGCGCTTTACGATTTCATCATCAGCAATATCAAACCCGCTTGGCACTTGAATTGAGTGAATGTTATTGCGTTTAGGAACGGGAACCAGATGGTTTGCCACAAAGGTACATTCAACCCCTGTGCGCTCAGCTGCGCGTACGATTGTTTCTCGGATAACCTTTGGACAAGCGTCCGCATCAACCCATATCTTCATAGTGTTCTAATTTCTCTGTTAGCTTATTTATCGGTCAACTTATTGCTCAGTTGCCTTATTGATCAGTTAGTTTAGCTTCAAGCATGGCAACGCGAGCAGTGAGTTCAAGGATTTGCTTTTCCAGTTGGCTAACACGATCAAGTGCTGGCTCTTCTTGTGTCGCGACTTCAACTTTAGGAACACGATTTGCGCTTTTCCAGCTCTTGATGGTCGTGATTAAAGCGGGCATCGGAACTGATGTGCTCATACGAGCCTTAACTAAAGCAACTGTCGGCTCTTTCCCTTGCGCTTGCAGTCCTTCAAGCACTGATTTCAACTCTTCAGAAACATCTTTTGTCAGCATGTTGATCTCCATTTTTAGTCTTTAGTCATTTTACTCGCTCTGGTGAATGATAGCGAATCATAAAACCGCCCATGGCTTGTGAGAGATCTCTTACAAAGGTTGTGAGATAACACGAATACATCGCTAGAGAGATTGATGTACACATGGTTAAGTTGTTGAATTTTAATTGTTTTATATAATTAACAACTTTCTTGAATTCAAAATGTGATGCAAATCTATTGTCCGAAATCCTAAATCGCGTAAATTAAACCTTGTCGGAAGGATTCTGACACGGAACAGGAAAGCACCAAGGATTTGGTTATCTTCAGGATGAAGATTTGGTTACTTAGGATTGAGTGATCAAGCATGGAGCGTAAGGACATTGTAGGGATACAGTCAGTTAACAGGAAGTTAGCTGCAACGGAATGACAATGGACACCTTTAGGATTAAAGGGTTGGATTAGCATCAGGACGATGTAAAGGACACCGCTCACGGAACAAGTGATGTGCGCTAACTAGGATTGTTAGCTTTCAGGATGATTGGACACCGCTAGGACGGCGAAGTAAAGGAAAGAGCTGAAGGATTACAGCCACTATTATGGATGATGCATGGAGCATTAATTAGTAGCCGGACTGCTGCGAGTAAGACCCTAGCCCTGACACTTCGGTGTCGGGGCTTTTCTTTTCCTAAGGCTTTTTCTCTATCTAGGGGCTCTCTTTAATTCAGGAGCTTTTATCTAAGCACGCGACATCTGCTTTTCTGCTAATGGTCAACACAAGGAGTGTTTTATGACGATAGCAACCTCAAGAACGCTGTTGGTACCTTATACCGAGCAGTTAGAACATGACTTTATCAAGTTGAATTGCTGCCCCATCAATCGTGCTGAAATGAACGGGCCGCATTCTATTGCCTCTGCAAAACACCTATTTCAAGAAATACTGAACGACAACGTTGGTTTTTGCCGAGCCATTATCCACAACCAAACCCGCGAATACCTCGGGCATTTGTTTGTTTCGTCTGAAGAAGGGAAGCATGAACTGGGATTTATTCTGGACAAGGAGTTTTGGAATCAAGGCCTTGCTAGTGAAGTGCTAAAACCTTTCTTTAGTTTGGTTTGTTTTGAAGAACACCTAACGAATGTTGTCGCGACCGTTAATGTTGGTCATAACCCATCAATTAAGTTACTTGAAAAGTTAGGCTTTGCATTTAAAGAGACCAAACAAGATCAGTTTGGCCCTTATCATGAATATAGTTATACCGCGTATTGCGACGTTACATTCTATGAGGCTGTAGCTCAAACCGCATAGAACGGAAGCCCACCATGGTCAGTTTCCCTTGGTACAGGTCATCACCTAACGCTGAAAACTCAAATTGATACACGGTGTGCCAGCGCCAAATGGTGGTGAGCTCATGGCGCATCTTAAGTTTATGACCACTAAAGGCAACACTTAATAGCTGTAAGTCGAGCTCTTTACATTTTCTCGCAATGGCAGCTTTCGCAAGCTCGGATTGCCTGCGCTGTTGCCAAAACAGAAAGCAAAAGAAGCACAGCATCAAAATAGCCAATAAGTTATCTATCATTTAATCCATACTTCCTTTTATCTCTCTATTCCGTTCGTGATTTGAGCTTTTTGTTATGAGCTACTGAGCTGTTCTGTCTGGTATCTATTGCGACTTAGCCGCTTGTTGTAATTCTACAAGTGCATTGGCGAGTTCTGGTGATGGGTTCGAGTTCAACAATGGTAAAAATACCATTCTCAGTGTCGGAATCATCACTAAATCTGCAAATAACTGATTGAACAAGTTTTGGTTGCCCGTTTGTGCGAGACGCAGCAAGAACTGCTCAGCAATCGCAGGATCTTGCAGTGCGTGCCAGCTGCGACCAGCCAAACCAATCAATACTTCTTGGTGGCTTAAGCGCGGGCTAGCCAGAACTTGGTTAATTACGGCGTTGGTTGTGCTTTGCTCTGCGCCAGAAAGGGCACGTACCAGTGCTGACAGTAAGAACAGATCTGGCTCTTGACTGTTAATCTCATTCTCTGCCATTTCTTGTAAGCGTTGAGCGAGCTTGTCATTGATTTGCGTATGCTCAAGCGCCCCGAGAGTCGCGTATAGAGGTTCTGAAGGCAGCTTATTTAATGCTTTGCGAATCGCGACACCATTTTGTTGGCTGCCTAAACGAGCACACATATCAGTGATGCCTTGTAGGCCAACGGTTTTCCAGTTGTCCCAGCCTAGATCGCCTGTGAAGTAGTGTTGAGCGTGTTCGTAGTATTGGCTCGTTGCAAGGTCTAAACCTGCTCTTACTTGGCTATGGAACACGGCCATTTTGTCTTCTGAAGGCTTGAAGGTATATGGGTTGTTTGACAGCTTTTGTTGTTGCTCTTCGCTGATCTCACCGTTCAAACGTGTGCCCATCGCTTCGATAACAAACTTAAGGAAATTGCCGACATCACCTTGATGTAATAGGCCTCTTTCGTCCAGTTTGAATTTTAGGAACCAGATCCAAGGTTGCTTGTGTTCGTTCCAGTAACTAATCGCTAAGTGAGCTTGTTTCTGAAGTGGAAATGGGTACGGCTGTTTCCCTTGCTCAACATCAGAGAATAAGGTGTTGTCGATCTTCTGAATACGGCGACCTAGGTCGTAGATATCGTACTGGCAACCGCTATTCTTTAGTAACTGAGTGAGCGTGTGAATCGTTTCCATAGTAATAAAGCTCCTAACTTTCTTTCCTAAATAGATGGTACTCTATGCCCCAATTTCAAGGTCACTAGATAAATAACTTGGTGAAAAATGACAGCAGCCACAAAGTTACCTCTTTTACTTCAACAATTAGAAGAACAAATGCGCCAATGTTCGCTATGGAGCACGCTTCCGCCTTCGGATGAAGCTCTGGCGAGCGTTGAACCTTTCGGGATTGATTCGTTACAACCGGAAGAGTGGTTGCAGTGGATCTTTATCGTTAAGATCAACGCAATGATGGATGCCCAAATGAGCCTACCGAAAGGCTTTGCTATCCATCCTTATTTTGGTGAAGTGTGGAAAAATGAGGCAGACAAAGTCGAACTGCTAGTGACAATTCAGAGCATTGATGAGGTATGTGCGTAATGTTAGAGATCATTTATCAAGATGAGTACTTTGTCGCGGTGAATAAGCCCGCTGGCATGCTAGTGCATCGTTCATGGTTGGATAAACACGAAACGCAATTTGTTATGCAGACATTGCGCGATCAAATTGGTCAGCATGTATTTCCATTACACCGCTTAGACAGACCGACATCGGGTGTGTTGGTGTTTGCGTTGTCGAGTGAGGTTGCTTCACAGGTGATGCCAATGTTCGCTAATCATGAGATGCAAAAAACCTATCATGCGATTGTCCGTGGTTGGATAGAAGAGGGCGATACGCTCGATTATGCACTTAAGGTTGAGCTGGATAAGATCGCAGATAAGTTCGCGAAAGAAGACAAAGAAGCGCAAGAGGCAGTGACAGTCTATGAACCGCTAGCAAAAGTAGAAGTGCCATATTCAACAGGACGCTTTCCTACGAGCCGCTACTGCTTGGTTGAGATGATGCCAAAGACAGGTCGCAAACATCAGCTGCGTCGTCACATGGCTCATCTAAGACATCCGATTGTCGGTGATACTTCACATGGTGATGGTAAGCACAATCGACTGTTCCGTGATGATTTAGATTCGCATCGTTTGTTGTTGCACGCTTCTGAGCTTCGCTTTATCCATCCTTTCACAAAAGAAGAGTTGGTGATGAAGGCCAACCTTGATGAAACTTGGCTAAGGTTGTTTGAAACCTTTGAGTGGGATACTAACTTAATCGATGCTCAAACTTGCTTGTCTAAGTAAGTCTCGCGTGTTTAGGCAATCTCCAGTCTAAGTGAATAGAGAAAATAGAATAAAAAACAAAGGGCTGATAGTGATATCAGCCCTTTTTGTATCTGTATAACCTTAACGGCATAACTAATGTTGGTTAGTTAACAGTAATAGTTAGTCGCGGGATCATTTTAGCTTTTCTAGATCAGCTTCGATCTCAGCGATCTTGCTTGATACCACTTTCTCTAGATGGCGTAAGTCGGTAAGGATCTTCTGCTTCACATCCACCTCAGCCGTTGGCGTCGGTTTGGTGATTTTGTTGAGTTCATCAATCACAAGAGTGAGGTTGCGGTTAATCTCTGTCACTTCTTTGTATTGATTATTGCCACCGCTAACAAGCACACTTTTTACTTGTCGTGGGTACTTAAATTTAACGCTTTTCGCGAATAGTTCCCCTTTCTGCTTACGAAAGTAAATCTTCAGGATATCTTTGTGCGCTTCTTGGCGAAGGGAGTAACGTTCAATCTGTTTAGGTTCGTGGATACCTAAGCCAGTGAGGTTTGGATACATAAGCGACCTCTAGGTTATGAATGTAATACTTTTATGTAATTGACTTGATCAATGTAGCAGCCTAACGACGAGCTAGATAGTTGATATCTGTGAATTGATTGTAAGTTGTGGGCAAGATCGCTCTCTATCTTTGCCCACACTTATTTGGTTATTAAACCTGTTTTTAGACTGAATTCGCTTTCTAAGGTGCGAGTTCAGAAACGTGCTCGGTTAATCGTTCTCTTAGTGCCTGTTCTTGTTCTTCAGACAGCCTTCCTCCCGCTTCACTGGTCAGAATAAACAGATCCTCTGCTCGCTCACCTATGGTGGTGATTTTGGCACCGTGCAAGTTGATGTCTAGCTCCGCAAAGGTTGCACCGACTTGAGCCAATAACCCCGGCGTATCAAGAGCTCTTAACTCCATCAAGGTACGTTTCTTGCTCTTGGTTGGTAGGAACTCAACTAAGGTTTTGACCTTAAAGTGTTGCAAGTTACGTGGCGTGCGACGCGTCTTAATCTTAGTCGGGCGGCCATCAGTCAATACATGAGTCAGATGTTTAGCAACGGCTTTGTGTCTTGCTTCATCAATCGCTTCGCCGTGCTGGTCTAGTACGATAAAGGTATCCAAAACATGACCATCTTTGCTAACCATGACCTGCGCGTCATGAACGTTAAAGTTACGTCTGTCGAGTTCGGCAACCACGGTCGCAAACAGTGCTGCTTGGTCTTTACAATAAACGAACACTTCTGTGCCACCGCGCGTCGCTTTCTTACTGATCAGCACTAACGGTTGGCTTGGGTCTTCTAGGCGAAGTAAGTGCTCACAGTGCCAAGCGATTTGTTTATGTGTGTGACGCAAGAAATAATCGGCCTTAAAGCGTTGCCACAACACTTCAATCTCACGAGCGGTGAAGCCTTCTTTACGCAGCAGTGCTGATGCCATTTGTTGGTTGTGACGAATACGGTCTCTGACATCGACAGGGTTTTCCAAGCCGCGGCGCAGTGCTCGCTGCGTTGAGTGGAACAGCTCAGCTAACAGGGTTCGTTTCCAACTGTTCCATAGCTCAGGGTTAGTCGCACAGATATCGGCAACGGTTAAACAAACCAGTAGCTCGAGTGATTCTTCATCACGCACTTTTTTGGCGAATTCGGTGATCACATCTGGGTCGTAGATATCACGACGTTGAGCCGTTACTGACATCAATAGGTGATTTTGTACCAACCACGCGACTTGTTTGGCTTCAGGCTTCGATAGCCCGTGTTCAATACAGAAAGAGTAAGCCTCAACCGCACCTATCTCAGAGTGGTCTCCGCCGCGGCCTTTGCCGATGTCATGGAAGATAGCGGCAAGGATCAGCAACTCTTTCTTCTGTACTCGAGGATAGACTTCACAGCAGATAGGGTGCTTATCGTGGTTTTCGATTTGACCAAAGCGGTTGATGTGCTTGAGCAGGCGGATACTGTGCTCATCCACGGTGTAAACATGGAATAGGTCAAACTGCATCTGACCAACGATCTGGCTCCACTGCGGTAAGTACGCAGAGAGCACGCCCAATTTGTGCATTAAGCTAAAGGCTTTGTGCAGGGCATTAGGGTGGCGAACTAGATCCATGAACTTGTCACGAGCTTCAGGAATGGTATGCAGGAATCGGTTCAATCGACGGCGTGCCGTACGCAGTTGTCGCAATGTTGGTGGACTTACCCCTTCGATAGTCGAGTCATTGGCGATATGGATGAACATATCGAGAATGGTTTCTGGTCTTGCTTGGAATAGGGCAGGCTTGCGCGCTTCGATCAACGAACCTCGACGTTGGAAATCACTATCGAGAATTTCAGCGTCTTGGGTTTGACCGCCATTGATGATCGCTTGATCGAACAGCTTAAGCAGCATCTTATTCAGTTCAGCAACACGACGAAGGGTTCGGTAGAACTCTTTCATCATCATCTCAACACCACGGTTTCCTTCACCCGTATAACCCAGATGTTCAGCGACTTGAGCTTGATGCGCGAACGTTAAACGGTTGTCGTAACGGCGCAGTTCAATATGCAATGCAAAGCGAACACGCCATAAAAAATCTTGGCACTCAACGAGCTCACGATATTCAGCATCGGTCAGAAAGCCGTATTTGCTCATCTCTAACAAAGAGGTCGCGCCGAAGTGGCGACGCGCAACCCAGCTCAGGGTATGGATGTCTCTGAGCCCTCCCGGAGTCGATTTGATGTCCGGTTCTAAATTATAGGTGGTGTCGTGGTAGCGAGCATGACGCTCTCTCTGTTCTTGAATCTTGGCTTTGTAAAACGTCTCACTTGGCCAAAATGAATCGGAATGAATCTTCAGTTTTAGTTCTTGGAAAGTGTCTTCACTACCACATAACAATCGCGACTCTTGTAGGTTGGTCGCGACGGTTAAATCATCGGTGCCGATATCGAGACACTCAGTAATAGTTCGCACAGCATGGCCAACTTCGAGCTTTAAATCCCAAAGTAGAGTAATGAATTGACTGACCTTTTCACCAAGAGCTGGTGGTAGTGTTTTTTGCGAGACAATGAGAATATCAATGTCAGACAAAGGATGCAGTTCGCCACGACCATAACCACCCACTGCGACAAGTGAAATATGAGGCAGTTTGTTGAATCCGAAATTTTCCCACAAACGATTGAGAAGTAAATCCATGTATTCGGAGCGCAGTAGAACCAAATCGGTGACGGGATGGTGGTTCAGAAATTCATTTTTTTGATACTGCGTGAAGATCTCGAGCTGATTTTTTAATTCGCAGATTTCAATTTGTTCGTCATTGAACGTAAGAGGGCATTGATAAGGCATAGTCTGCTATCCGTGCAAGCAAATGAGAATAGTAAACAATTTAACAGAAGCTGATGGAAAATCGAAATTGAGTGGATAAAAAATATCCTCGACAATGCGAGGATATTTTTAAAAGGCTGATGCGCTCAGTTCGGTGAACTAAGCGTTCTTCATGATACGTGGGATTGTATCATCGCTGCGCAGTGTTAGTACTTCACAACCAGTATCAGTTACAACCAGAGTGTGCTCCCATTGAGCCGAGTTCTTGCTGTCTGCTGTGTATACTGTCCAGCTATCTTCGTCATCAAGACGACAGCCAAACTTACCCGCGTTGATCATTGGCTCGATAGTGAAGCACATGCCTGCTTTTAGCACGGTGCGATCGCTGTTCTTGTAGTGAACTACTTGTGGATCTTCGTGGAATTCAGAACCAATGCCGTGACCACAGTAATCTTTAACAATAGAGAACTTAGCGCGTGGGTTGTTCTTGTTGTTTGTTTTGATGTACTTCTCGATAGCAGTACCGATTTGACCAAGTTGAACACCTGGCTTAACTTGGCGCATGCCTTCGTAAAGTGCTTCTTGAGCAACCATACACAGACGCTTGTTTGCAGGTGAAACCTCACCCACTAGGAACATCTTAGAGGTGTCACCGTGGTAGCCTTGAGGGCGAGTACTAAGATCGGCATTTGCGTCATCAGGGATGATAACTGTGATATCAACGTTCAGAATGTCGCCATCTTTGAGTACCGCAGGTTTGAATTGACCTGTGCTACCCGTCTCGTCTTGTGACGCGGGAATGCCGTGACACACAATATGATTGATAGACGTACAGATAGACTTAGGGAAACCGTGGTAATCGAGTGGCGCAGAGTATGCACCTCTTTCTAGAGCGTACTCATGACAAAGCGTATTGAGCTCTTCCGTCGTGGTACCCACTTGGATGTGAGGTTCGATCATCTCAATAATGTCAGCGGCCAGCTTGCCGGCGACGCGCATTTTTTCAATTTCTTCAGCAGTTTTAATTTTTACAGCCATTGCATATCTCTTAATTTGGTAGCACCTAAGTGTGCATATTGGGGCTATTCTATCAGTGCAGCAATTTAGCGCAACATTACCATGTCCGTACAATACTGGAGGATACTGTTAACGTGATTAAATAATGTTCGGGTAACAGATGCAGAACCTGCTTGATATAGACACTATTTTATAGAGAAAATTTACCTTTAGAGATCAGTATAGCAGTCGCCATTTTTAGAATTTTTTCTAGCCATAGATAGACAAAATATGGTATAAAGCGCGCCGGACATCAGGACTGTTTTCTCCAATTGGCGAAACAAGCTTTATGTCCACTAACTTATTTCTTTAAATCACACACATTCCGACACATGTTCCGGGGTGCCTCAACAACACAGATAACGGCTGAAAAGTGGTTAGTTGTTAGGGGTCGGATTCATGGGGGATGTGGAGGCCTAACCCCATAGAGGATTTTAAAATGGCAACTGTATCAATGCGCGATATGCTTAAAGCTGGTGTTCACTTCGGTCACCAAACTCGTTACTGGAACCCAAAAATGAAGCCATTCATCTTTGGTGCTCGTAACAAAGTACATATCATCAACCTAGAAAAAACTGTACCAATGTTCAACGAAGCTCTAGCAGAAATCGCTAAAGTTGGTGAGAAGAAAGGTAAAGTTCTTTTCGTTGGTACTAAGCGCGCTGCATCTGAAGCTGTTAAAGAAGCTGCTGTAAACAGCAACCAGTTCTACGTTAACAACCGCTGGTTAGGCGGTATGCTAACGAACTACAAAACTGTTCGTCAGTCTATCAAGCGTCTGAAAGAACTTGAAGCGCAAGCTCAAGACGGTACTTTCGACAAGCTAACTAAGAAAGAAGCTCTAATGCGCACTCGTGAAATGGAGAAGCTAGAGAAGTCTCTTGGTGGTATCAAGAACATGGGCGGCCTACCAGACGCTCTATTCGTAATCGATGCTGATCACGAACACATCGCAGTTAAAGAAGCAAACAACCTAGGTATCCCAGTTTACGCTGTAGTTGATACTAACTCTAACCCAGACGGCGTTGACTTCGTTATCCCAGGTAACGACGATGCAATCCGTGCAGTACAGCTTTACCTAAACGCTGCTGCAGACGCGGTTAAAGAAGGTCGTAACAAAGACGTTGCTGCTGTAGCTGCTGAAAAAGATGGTTTTGTAGAAGCTGAATAATAGCGGCTCTGAATCACGCTTGGCTTAGCTAATATAGATTTTGAAATCTTTATTAAATGTAAGCTAAGTTATAGTTAGATCGGGGGCCTCATTTTGGCCCCTGATTTTTACCTTATTTTCGAATCAACCGAGGAATAGAGAATGGCAACTGTAACTGCTGCTCTAGTTAAAGAACTTCGCGAGCGCACTGGCGCTGGCATGATGGAATGTAAGAAAGCGCTTGTAGAAGCAAACGCTGACATCGAACTAGCAATTGAAAACATGCGTAAATCTGGCGCAGCGAAAGCAGCTAAGAAAGCTGGTAACGTTGCTGCTGAAGGCGCAATCATCATCAAAGAAGAGAACGGTGTAGCTGTTCTTCTTGAAGTTAACTGCCAAACTGACTTCGTAGCAAAAGATGCTAGCTTCACTGCGTTTGCAGAAGAAGTTGCAGCTGCAGCAGTAGCTTCTAAAGCTTCTGTAGAAGAGCTACAAGCACAGTTCGAAGAAACTCGCGTTGCTCTAGTTGCTAAAATCGGCGAAAACATCAACATCCGTCGCGTAGCTTACGTTGAAGGTGCTGCACTAGCTTCTTACCGTCACGGTGAGAAAATCGGTGTTGTTGTAGCTGGTGAAGGCGAAGCTGAAACTCTTAAGCACGTTGCTATGCACGTTGCTGCTTCTCGTCCTGAGTTTGTTAACCCAGAAGACGTACCAGCAGACGTAGTTGCTAAAGAGAAAGAAGTTCAAGTTGAAATCGCTATGAACGAAGGCAAGCCTCAAGAGATCGCTGAGAAAATGGTTATCGGCCGTATGAAGAAATTCACGGGCGAAATCTCTCTAACTGGTCAAGCTTTCATCATGGAACCTAAGAAAACTGTTGGCGAAATCCTTAAAGAAAAAGGCGCTGCAGTATCTAACTTCGTACGTCTAGAAGTTGGTGAAGGTATCGAGAAAGCTGCTGAAATGAGCTTCGCTGACGAAGTTGCAGCGGTACAAAAAGGTTAATCCTTAGCGTATTGTTTGAAAAAAGACCGTGGCAAATGCTGCGGTCTTTTTATGAATAGTGAACTATTTTTGAAGGCAACGTTAGTGGTTATGAATGCAAACTGACTTACTCAGTTTTTATCCATGACTGTTAATCATCAACTCTTTGGAAGGTAAACTCCATGACTACGAACCCTAAACCAGTGTATCAACGTATTCTGTTAAAACTTAGCGGTGAAGCGCTACAAGGCGAAGAAGGTTTTGGTATTGACCCAACGATCCTTGATCGTATGGCTCAAGAAGTAAAAGAATTGGTTGAACTAGGCGTTCAAGTTGGTGTTGTTATCGGTGGCGGTAACTTGTTCCGTGGTGCTGGTCTTGCTGAAGCTGGCATGAACCGCGTTGTTGGTGACCACATGGGTATGCTTGCAACGGTAATGAACGGCCTTGCAATGCGTGACGCTCTTCACCGTGCTTACGTAAACGCACGTGTAATGTCTGCAATCCCTCTTAAAGGTGTGTGTGACGACTACAACTGGGCAGATGCAATCAGCCAACTACGTCAAGGTCGCGTTGTGATCTTCTCTGCTGGTACGGGTAACCCATTCTTCACTACGGATTCTGCTGCATGTCTACGTGGTATCGAAATCGAAGCTGACGTAGTTCTAAAAGCGACAAAAGTAGATGGTGTATTTACTTCTGACCCTGTAGCAAACCCAGACGCAGAGTTGTATGATACGTTGTCTTACAACACGGTTCTTGATAAAGAACTTAAAGTAATGGACTTGGCTGCATTTACGCTAGCACGTGATCACAAAATGCCAATCCGTGTATTTAACATGAATAAACCAGGCGCACTACGTCGCGTGGTTATGGGTGAAACTGAAGGTACATTAATCAGCGACGCTGACTAATTTTTCGGGCTTACTGAGGTGTTGTACCTTGGCAAGCTTATCCTTATCACTCCAAATAAAAAGCTTTCTTGAAGAAAGAACATAATCAAGGTGAAATTGTGATTAACGAAATCAAAAAAGACGCTCAAGAGCGCATGGTAAAAAGTGTTGATGCACTAAAAAACAGCCTGCAAAAGATTCGTACAGGCCGTGCGCACCCGAGCCTACTTTCTGGTCTTACTGTTGAGTACTACGGTGCTCCAACGCCTTTGACTCAAGTAGCTAACGTTATCGCTGAAGATGCACGTACACTAGCTATTACAGTGTTTGATAAAACGCTGACTCCTCTAGTTGAAAAAGCAATCCTGACATCTGACCTAGGCCTAAACCCTATGTCTGCGGGTACAGTTATCCGTGTTCCACTTCCACCGCTAACGGAAGAGCGTCGTAAAGACCTAGTTAAAATCGTTCGTGGCGAAGCTGAAGGTGGCCGTGTTGCTATCCGTAACATCCGTCGTGACGCGAATGGCGATCTAAAAGCACTTCTTAAAGATAAAGAAATCTCTGAAGATGAAGATCGTAAAGCACAAGACGAAATTCAAAAGCTAACTGACGCTGCGGTTAAGAACGTAGACGAAGTTCTAGCTGTTAAAGAAAAAGAGTTGATGGAAGTTTAATTTTCCATATTCTTTTCTTTCCGGAAAAACGCTGTACTCACGGTGCAGCGTTTTTTTATGCTACTCTGTTCGACTATTAGAATTTGATTCACTCTTTTATGCATAATTCTCAAGCGTTCACAGACTCTCTTCCTAAACACATTGCTATCATTATGGATGGTAATGGTCGCTGGGCAAAAGCTCAGGGCAAGCCTCGCGTCTTTGGCCATAAAAACGGTGTTCAAGCCGTTCGTAAAACTATCTCTTCTGCAGCCAGACTTGGCATTAAAGCCGTTACTCTTTTTGCATTTAGTAGCGAAAACTGGCGTCGTCCTGAAGAAGAAGTCGGTATCTTGATGGAACTGTTTATTTCAGTGCTGTCGAGTGAAGTTAAAAAGCTTCATAAAAATAATCTACAACTTCGTGTTATTGGTGATAAAAGTCGTTTCAATGATCGACTACAAAAGAAGATAGAAGAAGCGGAAGCTTTGACTAGCACCAATACGGGTATGGTTATTAATATTGCAGCTAACTACGGCGGTAAGTGGGATATTCAGCAAGCAATGACCTCTATTGCTCAACAGGTAAAGTCTGGTGATATTAATGTAGATGACATTGATGAAGCTATGATTACACAGCACCTGACAATGGCAGATATTCCTGAAGTCGATCTACTTATCCGTACCAGTGGCGAATGCCGCATTAGTAATTTTATGCTTTGGCAGTTGGCTTACGCCGAAATGTATTTCACTGAACAATTCTGGCCAGACTTTAATGAAGACAGCTTAGTAGAAGCTGTGACTTGGTTTGTTAACCGTGAGCGTCGTTTTGGATGCACCGGTGAGCAAATTAAAGCTCTGATGGACAGTTAATAAGGATTTTTTGGTTTGAAACAACGAATTATTACGGCGTTGATTTTAGCTCCCCTAGTTATTCTAGGTATTTTCGAGTTATCACTTCCTACATTTATTCTTTCACTAGCGGTAATCTCGCTATTGGGTTTTTGGGAGTGGACTCAGTTTGTTGAAAGCAAATCACGTTATGTAGCGTTGATTCCAACGGTTGTGGTAAGTGCTGCAAGTTTTGCTTTTATCCCTTTTGATGCATTTAGCCTTAATAACTTGTCTACTGCTCACTACGCCATTCTAACGATTGGCTCGATTTGGTGGGTAATCGCGAGTGGCATGGCGGTGACTTATCCTAAGTCTATGCCTGCATGGAAAGCCTCTTCTCTTCTTCGTCACGCCTTTGGTGTGCTGACTCTGCTGCCATTCTTCTGGAGTGTGGTTATCCTGCGTGCTAACGGTATCGATGCTGATCCTTACCACGGTGCTAAACTGGTGATGTTTGTTTGCTTGCTTGTTTGGGCTGCAGATAGCGGCGCATACTTTTCAGGAAAGAGTTTTGGTAAGCGTAAAATGGCACCAGCGGTAAGCCCTAATAAGACGATTGAAGGTCTTATCGGTGGCATTATTACTGCGGTGATCGTGGCTTGGATCTTTGCTGACTTGTTTGACATCCAATTCACAAGCCCACTTCACATGATTGTTATTACCCTTGTGACCGTTGTTATTTCTGTTCTAGGTGACCTTGTTGAAAGCATGTTTAAGCGTGTTTCTGGGGTGAAAGACAGCAGTAATCTGATTCCTGGTCATGGTGGTATACTAGATAGAATAGATAGCTTAACGGCTGCATTCCCTGTCTTTGCTCTGCTTTATTTAGCATTCTAATAAAAAAGGGCAGTGATTCTGCCCTTTATTACATTTCTACGGTCATATGTGATGCGAAATCTAACTATCCTTGGCGCTACCGGCTCAATTGGTGCAAGTACACTAAAAGTCGTTGAGCAAAACCCAGATCTCTATTCAGTGGTTGCACTGGCTGCAGGCTCGAATGTTGAAAAGATGCTGGCGTTAGTTGAAAAGTGGCAACCAAGCTATGTTGCTATGGCTTGCTCTGATGCAGCGTCTCAACTGACTGAAGTGTTGTCCGTGAGTTACCCTAACGTAAAAGTACTTTCAGGCACTGAAGGCATGTGTCAGGTTGCTTCTCTAGAGGAAGTGGACACGGTAATGGCCGCGATTGTTGGTGCCGCTGGTTTACTTCCTACTATGTCTGCGGTTAAAGCGGGCAAGCGTATCTTGCTTGCAAACAAAGAAGCTTTGGTGATGTCTGGGCAGTTGTTTATCGACGCCGTGGAAAAATACGGTGCAGAGCTGCTTCCTGTCGATAGCGAGCATAATGCTATTTTCCAATGCCTTCCGCAGAACGTACAAACTAACCTAGGCCGCTGTAACCTTGAAGAAAACGGCATTAACCATATTCTTCTGACTGGTTCTGGTGGTCCTTTCCGTTATACCGATGTGGCTGAACTCGAATCAGTGACTCCTGAACGCGCAATTGCACACCCTAACTGGTCTATGGGGCCTAAGATCTCTGTCGATTCTGCGACTATGATGAATAAAGGGCTAGAGTACATTGAAGCGAAATGGCTATTTAATGCTTCTCAGGAGCAGTTAAAGGTCATCATTCACCCGCAGTCTGTGATTCACTCGATGGTTCAGTACAAGGATGGCTCTGTGCTTGCTCAAATGGGCGAACCAGATATGGCAACGCCAATCGCTTTGACGATGTCTTACCCTAATCGTACCGAGGCGGGTGTTAAGCCTTTAGACTTTACTAAAGTGGGTGAGCTTACCTTCTTAGAACCAGATTTCAGTCGTTACCCGTGTTTGAGGTTAGCGATTGAAGCGTGCTACTTAGGTCAGCATGCGACAACAGCCATTAATGCAGCAAACGAGATCGCGGTCGATGCTTTCTTGAACAATCAGGTGAAGTTTACCGATATTGCTGTCATTAACGAACACGTTATGAGCAAAGTATGTGAACAACATAACTCTGAGGGTTTAGATAGCTTGGAAAGCCTTCTCGAGCTCGATAATATGTCTCGTCAAATAGCCATTCAATTTATTAAAGAGCAGCTAGCATGAGTGGAATTCTGTGGAACTTCGCATCTTTTATCGTAGCGCTTGGCATTCTGGTTGCTGTTCATGAGTTTGGACACTTCTGGGTCGCTCGTCGTTGTGGTGTGAAAGTTGAAAAATTCTCGATTGGTTTTGGTAAATCAATCTGGAGTAAAGTGGGCCGTGATGGTACTGAATACAGCTTGTCAGTGATTCCACTGGGCGGCTACGTTAAGATGCTCGATGGTCGTGTTGACGATCTTTCTGAAGATCAACAGCAATACGCTTTCGACAAGAAGCCGCTTTGGAAACGAACGGCGATTGTGGGTGCAGGCCCTGCATTCAACTTTATCTTTGCGGTGTTCGCGTATTGGTTAGTATTTTTGATTGGCGTACCCGCGGTTAAGCCCGTGATTGGTGAAGTCACTCCACAATCTATTGCTGCACAAGCCGGAATTGAAACTGGAATGGAACTTAAATCTATTTCAGGAATCAAAACCGCAGATTGGGAATCAGTCAATATGGGGTTGATATCGCACATTGGTGATCAATCCATGACAGTGACGGTTGCTTCTCAAGACGACATCGGCTTTGAGCAACAAATGACATTGGATATTTCAGACTGGTCGTTCAACCCAGAAACTGAATCTGCAATGACAACGCTGGGCTTTAGACCGTATTCTCCAGAGATATCGACCGTACTGGCTCAAATCATTGATGATGGCGCTGCATACGATGCAGGTCTTGAAGCTGGCGATAAAATTGTTGAGATTAACGGGCAACCTATTGAACAGTGGCAGTCGGTTGTTGAGTTAATTCGTGCTAATCCAATGACATCATTGGACTTGGTCGTATTGCGAAATGGTGCCGAGCAGTCATTGGTTATGACACCAAAAAGTCGAGAGCTTTCTGATGGTTCGACAATCGGCTATGCAGGTATTGCTCCGGAAGTCGCAGAATGGCCAGAAGATTATCGCTTTGAGTTACAATTTGGTGTAATTGAGTCTGTAGGAAAAGCATTTGATAAAACAGGTCAAATCATTGGATTGACACTGACAATGCTTAAGAAGCTCATCGTTGGTGATGTTGGCTTAAACAACTTGAGTGGCCCTATTTCAATCGCTAAAGGTGCAGGTACAACCGCCGATTATGGTCTGGTTTACTTCTTGGGCTTTTTGGCTCTGATTAGTGTTAACTTAGGGATTATTAATTTGGTTCCGCTGCCTATGCTTGATGGCGGACATTTGCTGTTTTTCGCTATTGAGGCCGTTACTCGTAAACCGGTACCTGAGAAAGTTCAGGAAATGGGATACAGAGTGGGAGGGGCAATCCTCTTCTCATTGATGGCTCTGGCAATATTTAACGATTTTACTCGTCTGTGAATGGTTTCTCACAGGCATTGGTAGTAGCAAGGAATAATTAGAATAAGTATGGCGATTAAGCAAATTCTGTTCGCAAGTCTATTGGCCACTAGTGTGGCTGCGAACGGAGCACAAAACTTTGTAGTTCAAGATATCAAGATCGAAGGTTTACAGCGTGTTGCACTTGGTGCAGCTCTACTGAAAATGCCAGTACGTATTGGCGATGAAGTGGATGAAAGCGATGTGTCTGAGATCATTCGTGCATTGTATGCTTCGGGCAACTTTGAGGACGTTAAAGTACTTCGTGATGAAGGTGTATTGATTGTTCAAGTTCAAGAACGACCGACCATCGCAAGCATCTCATTCTCTGGTAATAAAGCGATTAAAGAAGAACAGCTTCAGCAGAACCTAGATGCGTCTGGTGTTCGTGAAGGTGAAGCCCTTGACCGTACTACGCTGAGTAACATTGAAAAAGGCCTTGAAGATTTTTACTACAGTGTTGGTAAGTACAACGCGACAGTAAAAGCGGTTGTGACACCTCTGCCACGTAACCGTTCTGACCTTAAGTTTGTGTTTACTGAGGGCGTATCCGCTAAGATTCAGCAAATCAACTTTATCGGTAATGAAGTCTTCTCTGACTCTGAACTGCTTAGTCGTTTCAATCTGAATGTTGATGTTGCATGGTGGAATTTCCTTGCGGATGAAAAATACCAAAAGCAAGTATTAGCCGGTGATATCGAAGCGCTGAAATCTTACTACCTTGACCGTGGTTACCTTAAGTTTAAGGTTGACTCTACGCAGGTGGCGATCTCTCCAGACAAAAAAGGTGTTTACATCACGCTTGGCCTCGATGAAGGCGAAGCCTACACCGTTAAAGATGTCTCTTTCCGTGGTGAATTAATCGGTCGTGAGGCTGACTTCGAAGCGTTAGTGCCATTCGAAGACGGCGATACGTACAACGGTTCTTCGGTAACGTCTTTGGAAGAGAACGTAAAACGAATTCTTGGTGAATCTGGCTACGCGTACCCACAAGTTCGCACGATTCCTGAATTTGACGATGAGACCAAAGAAGTGTCGTTGGTTATCAATGTAGAAGCGGGCAGCCGTATCTATGTTCGTGATATTCGATTCACGGGTAACAACTCAACGAAAGACGAAGTACTGCGTCGTGAAATGCGTCAAATGGAAGGCAGCTGGCTTAACTCTAAGTCCATTGATACCGGTAAGAGCCGTCTTAACCGTTTAGGTTTCTTTGAAACGGTTGATGTACAAACAGTGCGTGTTCCTGGCAGTGAAGACCAAGTTGATTTGGTTTACAACGTTAAGGAAGCGAACTCAGGCAGTATCAACTTTGGTGTCGGCTACGGTACTGAATCTGGTGTGAGTTTCCAAGTTGGCCTGCAACAAGACAACTTTGCGGGCTCTGGTAACCGTGTTGGCGTAAGTGCCATGATGAACGATTACCAAAAAAACGTGAGCTTAGACTACCGTGACCCATACTGGAACCTGGATGGTGTGAGCTTAGGCGGTAAGATCTTCTACAACGAATTTGAAGCCTCTGAAGCGGGCATCGTCGACTATACCAACCAAAGTTATGGTACGAGCTTAACCTGGGGTTTCCCTATGGATGAGCTGAACCGCATTGAGTTCGGTGTTGGCTATACGCACAACAAGATCGGTAACGTACCGACTTATATCCAGGTTGAACAGTTTGCGAGAAGTATCGACCAATACGGTGATGAGCACATCTTAACTGATGACTTCGATATCAATATTTCATGGACGCGTAACAATTTGAACCGTGGTTTCTTCCCAACTGAGGGTAACCACCAACGTGCTTTCGCTAAAATGACGGTACCAGGCTCTGATGCTCAGTACTTCAAAATGCAGTACGATGTAAAACATTACATCCCGCTGACCAAAAAGCATGAGTTCACACTATTGATGCGCGGCCGATTAGGCTATGGTAATGGTTATGGTCAAACAGATGGTAACGATAACTTGTTCCCATTCTACGAGAACTACTACGCAGGTGGTTTTACAACCCTACGTGGTTTTGGCTCTAACTCAGCTGGCCCGAAAGCCGTTTACGGCAGCAGCACAGGTAATAACCCAACCTATGATACCGCTACTGATGATTCAGTGGGTGGTAACGCGGTTGCCTTAGCAAGCTTAGAGTTAATTGTACCAACGCCGTTTGCTTCTGATGAAGCGCGCAGCCAAATTCGTACCAGTGTCTTCTTCGATATGGCAAGTGTATGGGATACCGAGTTCGTAGACCGTGGCGCACCTAACAGTGGCGGCCAGTACTACTACGATTACTCTGATCCAACAAATTACCGTTCATCTTATGGTGCAGCCCTTCAATGGATGTCACCGATGGGCCCACTGGTTTTCTCTCTAGCGAAACCAATTAAAGTTTACGAAGGTGATGATGAGGAATTCTTCACATTCACCATTGGTAGAACTTTCTAATATTTAAAGGACAATATTTTGAAAAATATGATTAAAGCAGCAGGTTTAGGCCTTGTAGTTCTTAGCTCTTCTTTCTTTGCAACAGCTGCTGAAGCTGCGCAAAAAGTGGGTTATGTAAACACTGCACAAGTATTCCAGGCTCTACCTCAGCGTGAAGTTGTTCTTCAAAAAATGCAGGAAGAGTTCAAAGACAAAGCAGCTGAGCTACAGAGCATTCAAGCTGAAGCTAAAACGAAGATTGAAAAGCTTAAGCGTGATGGCGAGCTACTAGGTCCTGACGAAGTTGAGAAGCTACGTATCGAAGTAGGCCAACTAGACAGCAAGTACAAAATCAAAGCTCAAGCACTAGAAAAAGCAAGCCAACGTCGTGAAGCACAAGAGAAGCAGAAGCTATTCAAAGTGATTCAAGATGCTGTAACGAAAGTTGCAGAGAAAGAAGGCTACGACATGATCGTTGATATTCAAGCTCTGCAATACGGCAAGCCAGAATACAACATCTCTGAGAAAGTAATTAAAGCACTGAAATAAGTTTTATGAAGAATCTGACTTTAGCCGAATTGGCAACGATTACCGGGGGAGAGCTACACGGAGATGGTACAATTACCGTTTCAGCAGTCGCTCCGATGGATAAAGCGCAAGAAGGTAACATTACGTTCCTTTCTAACGTGAAGTACAGCAAGCACCTAGGTGACTGTAAAGCGTCCGCTATTATGGTTAAAGAGAGTGAGCGTGAACTGTGCAAGACTAACGTGATTGTGGTTAATGACCCTTATGTTGCTTTTGCTAAAGTTGCTCAAGCGCTTGATACTACTCCTGCTCCCGCAGCGGCTATTGCTGATTCTGCTTCAATCTCTAGCGAAGCAACCATTGGACAAAATGTGTCTATTGGCGCGAACGCTGTGATTGAGTCTGGTGTAGTACTTAGTGATGATGTGATCATCGGTGCTGGTTGCTTTATTGGTAAAAATGCAAAAATTGGCGCAGGCACTAAGCTGTGGGCTAACGTAAGTGTTTACCATGAAGTTGTGATTGGTGAAGGATGTCTGATCCAATCAAGTACTGTTATTGGCTCTGATGGCTTTGGCTATGCGAACGAGAAAGGTGAGTGGGTTAAGATCCCGCAAGTGGGTTCTGTTCGCATTGGTAACCGCGTAGAAATCGGCGCGTGTACTACCATTGACCGTGGTGCATTAGATGACACAATCATTGAAGATAACGTTATCTTAGATAACCAACTTCAAATTGCTCACAATGTTCACATCGGATATGGTTCTGCTCTTGCGGGTGGTACTATCATCGCAGGCAGCACGACGATAGGTAAGTACTGTATTATTGGTGGCGGCAGTGTGATTAATGGTCACATTGAAATCGTTGATGGCGTTACAATCACCGGTATGGGGATGGTAATGCGCAGCATCACTGAGAAAGGCATGTACTCTTCAGGTATTCCTTTACAGCCAAATAAAGATTGGCGTAAAACAGCAACGCGTGTTCATCGAATTGATGAAATGAACAAGCGTTTGAAAACCGTTGAAAAACTTATCGAGAAGAGCGCGGAATCATAATTCCAGCATTTCTAATAAAAGGCTCGCGTACAGCGAGTCTTTTTCGTTTATAATCCTTCTAATTAAATAAAGAATATATATAGGAATACGACTTTGACTACTGAACAGACAACGATGAACATTACTGAAATTCAGGAACTATTACCTCATCGCTACCCATTCTTAATGGTTGATCGTGTGACTAGCTTTGAAAAAGAAAAAACACTGACTGCGATTAAGAATGTCTCTGTTAACGAACCTCAGTTCACAGGCCACTTCCCACAACTTCCTGTATTCCCAGGCGTGTTGATCTTAGAAGCAATGGCACAAGCAACAGGCCTTCTAGCATTTAAATCTTTTGGTGCGCCTTCTGGCAACGAGCTTTACTACTTTGCAAGTGTTGATAAAGCAAAATTCCGTAAGCCAGTAGTACCTGGTGACCAACTGGTTATCGAAGTTGAATTCTTAAAAGAACGTCGTGGCATCGCATCGTTTAATGGTGTTGCTAAGGTTGACGGCGACGTTGTATGTTCAGCTGAACTTAAATGTGCTCGTAGAGAGTTTTAATATGATTCATGAAACAGCGAAAATTCACCCGGCAGCAGTAATCGAAGGTGATGTAACTATCGGTGCTAACGTGACGGTTGGGCCTTTCACTTACATTGCTGGTAACGTGACCATTGGAGACGACACTGAAGTGATGTCGCACGTTGTGATCAAAGGTCACACAACCATTGGTAAAGAAAACCGTATCTTCCCACACGCTGTTATCGGTGAAGAAAACCAAGATAAGAAATACGGCGGCGAAGACACAACAGTTGTGATCGGTGATCGCAACGTAATTCGTGAAGCGGTTCAAATCCATCGTGGTACGGTTCAAGACAAAGCAACCACAGTGATTGGTGATGACAACTTACTTTGTGTTAATGCTCACGTAGCGCACGATGTTATTGTTGGTAACCACACTCACATTGGTAACAACGCTATTCTTGGCGGTCATGTAACGGTTGGCGACTACGCTGGTGTTATGGCACTTTCTGCGATTCACCCATTCTGCTCAATTGGTGCTTACGCATACATCGGTGGCTGTTCTGCAGTTGTTCAAGATGTACTGCCGTACGTGCTTGCACAGGGTAACCACGCGGCTCCATTCGGCCTTAACCTAGTAGGCTTGAAGCGTAACGGATTTGAGAAACCTGAAATTCGTGCACTACAGAAAGCGTACAAAGAGCTATACCGTTCAGGTAAAACACTTGAAGAAGCGAAAGCGGCTTTAGTGGAAATGGCAAAAGAGTTTACTTCGGTAGTTCCTATGCTTGAAATGCTAGAGAACTCTGAGCGCGGTATTATTCGTTAATACTCGATGTGGTTATGTACCAATCCGCGTAAGTATGACAATAATTACTTAATCAGATTGGTATAACAAAAAGATCGCTAATCATTAGGCGATCTTTTTTGTTTTAGGCAAGAAGGGAATTGGAAAACTATGGCACAGCAAGAAACAGCAACCAACAGCACGGACTTTGTTTCGAATGAACCACTGCGCGTAGGTATCGTTGTCGGAGAACTCTCTGGTGACACGCTTGGCGAAGGTTTTATCAAAGCAATCAAATCGCAGTACCCGAACGCTGAATTCGTGGGTATTGGCGGACCAAAAATGAAGGCGCTTGGTTGTGAGTCTCTTTTCGAGATGGAAGAGCTGGCTGTCATGGGCTTAGTTGAAGTACTTGGCCGTTTACCTCGCTTATTAAAAGTGAAAGCAGAGCTGGTAAAGTATTTCACTCAAAACCCGCCAGATGTGTTTGTGGGTATCGATGCGCCTGACTTCAACCTAAGACTTGAACTCGATCTTAAGAACGCCGGCATTAAAACGGTTCATTACGTGAGCCCTTCCGTGTGGGCTTGGCGTCCTAAACGTATCTTTAAAATCGACAAAGCAACCGACTTGGTTTTGGCCTTCCTGCCATTTGAGAAAGCGTTTTATGATAAATACAACGTTGCCTGTGAATTTGTTGGTCACACGTTAGCTGATGCTATTCCTTTAGAACCAAGCAAACAAGATGCACGTGAGCTGTTAGGCTTAGATCAAGACAAGCAATGGTTAGCTGTATTGCCGGGTAGTCGTGGTGGTGAGATAGGTTTGATTGCTCAACCATTTATCGAAACTTGCCAACGTATCAAGCAGAAGTATCCGGATATCAATTTTGTTGTTGCGCTCGTTAACGAACAGCGTAAAAAGCAGTTTACTGAAATCTGGCAATCGACCGCACCTGAGCTTGAATTCACGTTAGTCGAAGATACGGCAACCAACGTGATTACCGCCGCTGATTCTGTGCTCTTGGCTTCAGGTACCGTGGCTCTTGAATGTATGTTGCTTAAACGCCCTATGGTGGTTGGTTACAAAGTAAATAAGCTGACGGGTTACATTGTTAAGAAATTGGCGATCACTGAGTTTGTGTCACTGCCGAATATTTTGGCTGGTGAAGAGATCGTGAAAGAGCATATTCTTGAAGAGTGCCACCCAGACTTTTTGTTCCCGTCTGTCGATAAAATGCTATCAGCCGATAACAGTGCCTTGATCGAACGCTTTACCGAGATGCATCACTGGATCCGTAAAGACGCAGACAAACAAGCCGCTAACGCAGTATTGAAATTGATTGACCGACCTTTTGTTGAAGCATAAAGCGCTTACTTACAGAATATTAAGAGATTAGTTATGGCAGTAAAAGAGAAAAAAGAGCTTCCTCCATTTGAATACCCGCAAGGCTACCAGCTGTTTGCTGGCGTGGATGAAGTAGGACGTGGCCCTTTGGTTGGCGACGTGGTGACTGCTGCGGTTATCCTCGATCCAAACAACCCAATCGATGGCTTAAACGATTCAAAAAAACTGTCTGAGAAAAAGCGCCTTGCTCTGCTTCCTGAAATTAAAGAGAAAGCATTGGCGTGGTCGGTTGGTCGTTGTTCACCACAAGAAATTGATGAGTTGAACATCCTGCAGGCAACCATGGTCGCCATGCAGCGCGCTATCGCTGGGTTGAGCGTTCAGCCTGACATGGCACTGATCGATGGTAACCGTGTTCCTCAACTTCCAATGGACGGTCTGGCTATTGTAAAGGGCGATTTACGAGTAGCAGAGATCAGTGCGGCGTCTATTATCGCTAAAGTGGTTCGCGACCAAGAGATGGAAGAACTCGACAAACTGCATCCAGAGTTTGGTTTTGCTAAGCATAAAGGTTACCCGACCAAAGCGCATTTCGAAGCGATTGAAAAACATGGTGTAACCGAGCATTACCGAAAGAGCTTTAAGCCAGTAAAACGTATTCTTGGCATAGACTAGAGCTTTACGTTAACTAGAGCTTAGCATCGAATAAAGTTGCTAACTTGTATTAGAAAAAAATAGAATACACACAGTTGTAATCCTAGGCTCAAACCTAGAACTCAGGAAAAATAATGTCAGATCCAAAATTTGTTCACCTACGCGTACACAGTGACTTTTCGATGGTGGATGGCCTATCCAAGGTGCCACCATTAGTTAAAAAAGTCGCTGAAATGGGTATGCCTGCTCTAGCATTGACCGACTTTACCAACCTGTGTGGTTTGGTGAAGTTTTACGGTACTGCCCATGGGTGTGGGGTTAAACCTATTATTGGTGCTGACTTCTTGATGCAGTCTCCGGAATTCGGTGACGAGTTGACCAAGCTCACCGTTATCGCAACGGACAATAAAGGTTATAACAACCTAACGTTACTCATCTCAAAAGCCTACCTTCGTGGTCATGTTCAGCATCAGCCTGTTATTGATAAAGAGTGGCTAATTGAGAATGCAGAAGGCCTGATCATTCTATCGGGTGCGAAGGAAGGTGAGATCGGTAAAGCGTTACTGAAAGGTAACCGTGAACTGGTTGCAAGCAATGTCAAGTTTTACAAAACATACTTCCCTGATCGTTTTTACCTTGAGCTGATTCGTACCGGACGTCCGGATGAAGAGTCTTACCTGCACTTTGCGTTGGAACTGGCTGAGCAGGAAGACTTGCCTGTTGTTGCAACCAACGAAGTAGTATTCCTAACTGAAGACCTGTTTGATGCCCATGAAATCCGCGTGGCAATTCATGATGGTTTCACTATGGTCGATCCTCGTCGTCCTAAAAATTACAGCGCGCAACAGTATCTTCGTAGCGAAGAAGAGATGTGCGAGTTGTTCTCCGATATCCCTGAAGCACTTGAGAACAGTGTTGAGATTGCTAAGCGTTGTAATGTAACGGTTCGTCTGGGCGAGTACTTCCTGCCTAACTTCCCAACGGAAGGTTTGGCGATTGAAGACTTCTTGATCAAGAAATCTGAAGAAGGCCTTGAGCGACGTCTAGCGTTCCTATTCCCAGATGAAAAAGTGCGTGCTGAGCGCAGACCGGAATACGATGAGCGACTCAAGATTGAGCTCGAAGTTGTTAACAACATGGGTTTCCCAGGTTACTTCTTGATCGTAATGGAGTTCATCCAGTGGTCAAAAGACAACGATGTGCCAGTAGGTCCTGGCCGTGGTTCTGGTGCCGGCTCTCTAGTAGCTTACGCCTTGGATATCACCGATCTCGATCCACTTGAATACGATCTACTTTTCGAACGTTTCTTGAACCCAGAACGTGTATCCATGCCCGATTTCGATATCGACTTCTGTATGGATAAGCGTGACCAAGTTATTGATCACGTGGCTGAAATGTACGGTCGTGATGCCGTTTCTCAGATCATCACCTTTGGTACCATGGCGGCAAAAGCGGTAATCCGCGATGTAGGCCGTGTATTGGGCCACCCGTTTGGTTTCGTCGATCGAATTTCAAAGCTTGTACCGCCAGACCCGGGTATGACGCTAGAGAAAGCATTCCTTGCTGAACCTGCATTGCCAGAGCTTTACGATGGCGATGAAGAAGTTCGTGAGCTGATTGATAAGTGTCGCATCCTTGAAGGTTGTACGCGAAATGCCGGTAAGCACGCAGGTGGTGTTGTTATCTCACCCACCACGATCACCGATTTTGCGCCAATCTATGCCGACGCAGAAGGTAACTTCCCAGTAACGCAGTTCGATAAGAATGACGTTGAAACGGCTGGCTTGGTTAAGTTCGACTTCTTGGGGCTGCGTACCCTGACCATCATCGACTGGGCGTTAGGCCTAGTGAATCCACGTTTGAAGAAAGAGGGGAAAGAACCGGTTCGTATCGAGTCGATTCCTCTTGATGACCAAGCGTCATTTAACCTATTACAAAATTCTGAAACCACCGCGGTATTCCAGCTGGAATCGCGTGGTATGAAAGACCTTATCAAACGTCTACAGCCCGACTGTTTTGAAGATATTATCGCATTGGTAGCCCTGTTCCGTCCGGGTCCTCTGCAATCAGGCATGGTAGATAACTTTATCGACCGTAAACACGGCCGTGAAGCGGTTTCTTACCCTGATGAAACGTGGCAACACGAATCGCTGAAAGAGACGCTAGAACCTACGTACGGCATCATCCTGTATCAAGAGCAGGTAATGCAAATCGCACAGATCCTTGCTGGCTATACGCTTGGTGGAGCGGATATGTTGCGTCGTGCGATGGGTAAGAAAAAGCCAGAAGAGATGGCAAAGCAGCGTGGTACCTTTAAAGAGGGTGCTGAAGCCAATGGTGTTGATGGCGAGCTGGCCATGAAGATCTTTGACTTGGTAGAGAAATTTGCGGGCTACGGCTTTAACAAATCTCACTCCGCAGCATATGCACTGGTTTCTTATCAAACGCTATGGCTGAAAACGCACTACCCAGCGGAATTTATGGCTGCGGTAATGACGGCAGATATGGATAACACCGAGAAGGTTATTGGCCTTGTTGATGAATGTTTCCGTATGAAGCTCAAGCTTTTACCACCAGATATCAACTCGGGTCTATACCGCTTTAACGTGGATGAAGATGGCGCGATTGTTTATGGCATCGGTGCGATCAAAGGGGTCGGTGAAGGCCCTATTGAAGCGATTATTGAAGCGCGAAATAAAGGTGGTTACTTTAAAGACTTATTCGACTTCTGTGCACGTCTTGATCTGAAGAAGGTTAATAAACGTGTTATCGAAAAGTTGATTCTATCCGGAGCCTTAGATAGATTAGGTCCTCACCGAGCGGCGATGATGGCATCTTTGAAAGATGCGGTGAAGGCAGCGAGTCAACATCACCATGCCGAGTCTTTTGGTCAATCTGATATGTTTGGCGTGTTGACCGACGCTCCGGAAGAGGTTGAACACAAGTATACCCAAGTGCCTAAATGGCCTGAGAAGATTTGGCTTGAGGGTGAACGTGAAACGCTTGGTTTGTATTTAACTGGTCACCCGGTTAACGCTTACATCAAAGAGTTAGCGAAATACACTAGCTGTCGTTTGAAAGATGCCACGCCAACGCGTCGTGACCAATCACTAACAATTGCAGGCTTGGTGATTGCTGCGAGAGTGATGACGACGAAGCGCGGCACGCGAATTGGTTTGATGACACTTGATGACCGTTCGGGCCGAATGGAAGTGATGTTGTTCTCGGATGCGCTCGATCGCTACGCAGAATTGCTCGAAAAAGACAAAATTGTGGTCGTTTCCGGACAGGTCAGCTTTGATGATTTCAATGGCGGGCTTAAAATGTCCGCGCGCGAGGTCATGGACTTAGGAAGCGCCCGTGAGAAATATGCTCGTGGGGTGTCGATATCTATCGACCAATCCCAAATTAACGGTCAATTTTTTGAACGCTTTAGTCAAATCTTAGAACCTTATAGAGCCGGAACGGTCCCAGTCAATGTATACTACCAGCGTGCCGACGCTAGAGCGCGGTTAACATTGGGCACAGAATGGCGTGTGACGCCAAGTGATACATTACTAGACGAATTAAAACAGCTGCTTGGAAATAGCCAAGTAGAACTCGAATTTAACTAAAATTTAGCTTCGCGAATGCGGAGCTGAATCAACAAGGATTCATAGATGAGCCTGAACTTTCTAGAATTTGAAAAGCCTATCGCTGAACTTGAAGCAAAAATCGAAGCGCTACGTGACGTTTCGCGTCACGGTGGTGACACAGCGGTAGATCTAGACAAAGAAATCGAACAACTAGAGAAAAAAAGCTTAGAGCTTAAACAGAAAATCTTTAGTGACTTAGGTGCATGGCAGGTAGCTCAACTTGCTCGTCACCCTCAACGTCCTTACACCAAAGATTACCTGGAGCATGCATTCACAGAGTTTGAAGAGATGGCGGGCGATCGCGCTTACGCTGACGACAAAGCTATTGTGGGTGGTATGGCTCGTCTAAATGGCCGTCCTGTTATGGTTATTGGTCACCAGAAAGGTCGTGAGACTAAAGAGAAAGTGATCCGTAACTTTGGTATGCCAAAGCCAGAAGGTTACCGTAAGGCGCTACGTCTAATGGAAACTGCTGAGCGTTTCAACATGCCTATTATTACTTTCATCGACACAGCGGGCGCATACCCAGGTGTTGGTGCTGAAGAGCGTGGTCAATCTGAAGCTATCGCTAAAAACCTAAAAGTGATGGCTGGCCTTTCAGTTCCTGTTATCTGTAACGTTGTGGGTGAAGGCGGTTCTGGTGGCGCACTAGCGATTGGTGTTGGTGACTACGTGAACATGCTTCAGTACTCTACGTACTCAGTAATCTCTCCAGAAGGTTGTGCTTCAATCTTATGGCGCGATTCAGATAAAGCACCACAAGCAGCTGAAGCGATGGGCCTGATTGCTCCTCGTCTTAAAGAGCTTGAGCTTATCGACGAAATCATTCCTGAGCCTCTAGGTGGCGCGCACCGCGACCCTGCACAAACCGCTCAAAACATGAAAGACATGTTAGTTAAACAGCTAGAAGAGCTAGAGCAGTTTGATAACGAAACGCTGCTTGAGCGTCGTTACCAGCGTCTAATGAGCTACGGCTACTGCTGATAACTTGCCTTAGCGATAAGGCTAGCTATACGAACAAATGATGAAAGGGTTGGACTCAGTGCCAACCCTTTTTTATTATTAAAACATTATCCCTTAACACACGATCTCTTGGTTTATTAGCCTCATGACACACTTAATTGATACCTTCACATCTGTACTTGATCAAAGCGCGCTTAAGCCTTGTCGGTTGATCGTCGCTTTCAGTGGTGGTGTCGATTCACGAGTGTTGTTGGAGTTGGCTGCCCAATTCGCTAAGTCCCATCACATCGATTGCTGTGCGGTACATGTTCACCACGGCTTAAGCAACAATGCTGATTATTGGGCAGAGCAGTGCAAAACATGGTGTGATGCTGTGTCGGTATCCTTGTTCATTGAACGAGTCTCGCTAGATATTAGCCGTGGAGAAAGCGTTGAAAAGCTGGCTCGAGACGCGCGATACCAAGCCCTTAAAAAGCATATTAGACAAGGTGATGTGTTAGTGACAGGCCAGCACATCGATGACCAAGTCGAGACCTTCTTGTTAGCTCTTAAGCGTGGCAGTGGTCCGAAAGGGCTCTCTTCAATGGCGAAAGTGATGCCATTTTCAGGTGCTCATATCGTTCGCCCACTGCTGTCGGTGACGAGAACGGATATTGAAGGGGCGGCGCGCGATATGGCTTTAACTTGGATAGAAGATGAGAGTAATCAAGACGTTCGCTTTGACCGTAATTTTATTCGTCATCAAGTCACTCCGACACTGACCGAGCGTTGGCCTAGTTTTCGAGAATCGGTCAGTCGTAGTGCTCAGCTATGTGCAGAGCAAGAGTTACTGTTGGATGAGTTGTTAGAATCTCACTTACAACAAGCTTTGACTGAGAAGCACAGCTTAAGTATTGAGGTATTATCTCAGCACTCTGATTTACTGCGTGCACGCTTATTAAGAATGTGGCTGAGCCGCTGTAATCAACCGATGCCGAGCCAAAAGCAGCTCAAACTTATATGGGATGAGGTGGCATGTGCTCAGGCAGACGCCAACCCTAAGCTGGTGTTGAATGAGGTTGAGGTTAGACGTTTTAATCATCAGCTCTATGTCGTCAAAGAGACCAAAGACTTGTCGAACTGGCAAAGTGATATCTCGATGGAAGAGAGCTTAGTTTTGCCTGACGGTTTAGGGGAACTACACTTAACTTCAGCGGCGAGTGATGGTGTATCTAACCACTGTGATGCGCAACATTTTAGTCTCAACACAACGAGAGGAACACTGCGAGTGATATTTAACCCTGAGGGATTGTCAGCACACCCTGTTGGGCGCGGTCATAGCAGGAAGCTTAAGAAGTTGTTTCAAGAGTACCAAGTACCCAGTTGGTTAAGACGCAGAACGCCGATATTAATGGATGGCGATCGAGTGATCGCTGTTTTAGGCTTATTCGTAGATAAAAACTACGAAGGTCAAGATTGTGAAGCGCTTTGGAGCAAGTAGAAAAAGTTTATGTCACAATTCACCGTCACTTTAATAAAAATAATTAATGGAATATGCAATGAAGAAAATTACACTAGGATTAGTTCTTGGATTTGGACTATTGAGTGGTAACGCTCTGGCGGCTGATGTTGCTGCGGGTCAAGCTAAAGCAGCAATCTGTGCGGCATGTCATGGTGCAGACGGTATCGCAGTGATCCCTGGCTATCCAAACCTTAAAGGTCAAAACGAGCAATACATCGCTTCATCAATTAAGGCCTATAAGAATGGCCAGCGCACCGGCGGTTTGGCCGCTGTAATGCAGGCTCAAGCTTCAATGCTGAGTGATGAAGACATCGCGAATCTAGCCGCTTACTACGCAAGCCTTAAGTAAAACCTTCTCAAAGCGCTGATTAAACAAGATGATAAATTTCGAGCCAGAGCTTTAAAGCTCTGGCTTTTTTCATTGAATGTTTACTATAGCTAACCGATAATGAGCCATTCGCACAGTTTAAGGGATGAACATGAAAAAGATTGAAGCCATTATCAAGCCATTCAAACTTGATGATGTACGTGAAGCACTTGCAGAAGTGGGTATTACGGGGATGACAGTATCTGAAGTTAAAGGCTTTGGACGTCAAAAAGGTCATACTGAGCTATACCGCGGCGCAGAGTACATGGTCGACTTTTTACCTAAAGTGAAACTAGAAATCGTTGTGACCGACGAAGTGGCTGACCAATGTGTTGATACCATCATCGAGACGGCTCAAACAGGTAAAATTGGTGACGGTAAGATCTTCATTACTGAAGTTGAACGTGTGGTACGTATTCGTACTGGCGAAGAAGACGAAGACGCCGTATAAAAAAACTATTACCCTAAAAGGAGCGTTTATCGCTCCTTTTTCATTTCTGGTAGGGTGTTGTATGTTTAAGAAAACCATCATTGTTATCACGTTATTGATAACGCTTGCTGTCGTTAGTTTTCATTTTATCTTCGTGATCCCGAATAAACCCAATCTAATCACTTCCTCTCAAAGTACCAGTAACGACATCTACAGTTGCTACCAAAACTCTGCACCGAAAGCGATTGATGTGTCTGATGGCTTAGACATTACGGTGTGGAATATCTACAAGCAAAACCGAAATAATTGGCAGAGTGAGTTAAATAAGCTGTCGGCAGGTAGCGATTTAGTCTTGCTGCAAGAAGCGAGTATGACAGAAGGACTTCGCCAATGGGTAACGAGCGGCCAGTGGGGAAGCACACGTGTTAATGCGTTTGAGGCCTTTGAGCAAAGTGCTGGGGTACTCAACCTAGCAACTCATTTGCCGATTGAAGCGTGTGCTTATACTCATGAAGAACCTTGGCTTCAACTACCTAAATCTGCGCTTTGGTCGCGTTACCAACTAAGCAATGGCGAAGAGCTGGCTGTGATTAATATCCACGCTGTGAACTTTACCTTTGGTACGGAAGATTACGAGGCTCAGCTCAGGAGCTTAACTGACAATCTGCAAAAGTATCGTGGGCCGGTTATTTTTGCTGGGGACTTTAATAGCTGGAGTGAAGCTCGCTTTGCTGTATTGAAAGATGCGTTGGAGAAGGTTGGTTTGACGGAAGTTGCCTTTGAGCCAGATAACAGAACTCAGTTCATTACAGGACTGGTGCTCGACCACGTGTTTTATCGAGGGCTATTGGTAGAAAAAGCAAAAGCGCCCATTACGGACGCTTCTGATCATAACCCTATGCGAGTGACCTTTAAGGCTAAATAGTGATTAGCTATTAGTCATTGGAACTTAACCATTCGCACGGTGGTTACCTTGGGAAATCTAACGGAACATTAGGCTAGAGAGTTTTCGCTAGCCTTATCTCTTCAACTTAAAAGATTAAAATGTAGAGCGCCCAGATTAGGTAGTAGCCAACCCATGGTAAGCCTGAAATCACAAGCGCTTGCCCGCGTTCAAACTCAGTCCACGTTAATACCGCAGCATAACCTAGCACGATGTACCATGGCAGAAGCAGTGGTAATGAGCTAGCAAACTGCGACCAATCATTGGTTAACGGTAACTTGATCAAGCCATTTAAGCTGTTCAAGTCGGCAGCGTAGTTCATCACATGTCCATGCTTGAGTATCAGGCTTGCGTAGCTTGCTACATCACCTAAAACAGCTGGGAATATAACAACAGATGCCGCTGCAAACCATCGCCAAAAGCTGTGCTGATGTTGGCTTGGCTTGGTTGCTAGGTTAAACCAGAATGCCAATAGAACGATGGTTAATGTTCGGCCAAATACGTCGCTGATGATTTCACTTGCGAGTAAGGTATTGCTGTCAAGTAACGCCAATTGGTCAGGGTTCGTTTGAGCCAGTTGCTGCGATAGCTCTGCACTTAACCAGGCAAAATCTACATTCGAAAAATAAGCACCCCAAAACAAAAATGGGCTGAGCATTAATACGACGTAGGGTTGCCATCCCCAAGCACTTCGTTGATAAAGCGCTAAGAAACAAGCTGTTGGTGAACGGAATATATCCAACAGCATGACGAGTGGGTTACTTGACGGGTTCATACACTTACCTTAGTTACATCAACATACAGCTTCAGTTTTTGTCCTGGCTGTAGGTATTTTTTGTTCTGCAAAGTGTTCCATTTTACAACATCTGTACTTTTTACTTTGAACTTTGATGCAATACCGCTGACTGTGTCACCTGATCTTACGTTATAAAAGATCGTACGGATGATGGCGCCGTCTGAGCCATTTTTCCAAATGACCAGTTCTTGACCAACTCTAAGCGTGTCGCGTGGTCCCATGCCATTCCACTTAGCCAGTGATTGATGAGAGACCTTATTTGCGCGTGCAATCGTCCATAGGCTGTCCCCACTTCTTACAGTATGGCTAAGCTTATATTGACCACGACTCTTTGACTGTGTGCTTGCTAGGCGATTTGAAGCGCTTAGGGCGTATGTCTTGTCGTCTTTGGTGGATGTTGGGATAAGTAAGTGCTGGCCAATACGAATATTGTTGTTGCTCAAACCGTTCGCAGAGCGGATCACTTTGCTGGTGGTGTTATATTTGCCTGCCAGTACGCTAATGCTGTCACCAGATTGAACCTTGTAACGCACCAACTTCATGCCTTTGCCTTTATTGGCAGCGACTTCTTTGTTGAATTTCTCAACTGAATCTAAAGGAAGTAATAGTTGTTGGTGTTTCTCTGGTGCCGTTGCCCATTGGTTGTAAGCCGGGTTGTAACCTTGAAGTTCTTTGACAGGAATGCCTGCGTAGTTCGCAGCAATGGCTAAATCAAGCTGTTCTTCAGGGTTAACCAGAGTCAGCACTGGCTTATTCGGGATCGCCGGAATATCGATGCCATACTTTTCTTGGTTGGCAATGACATCTGCTAGAGCAAGCAGTTTAGGTACATAGCTGCTGGTCTCTTTTGGTAAGTCCAAAGAGAAAAAGTCGATTGGCTTGCCAAGCTTCTTGTTCTTGCGGATTGCGCTGTTTACTCGACCACCACCACTGTTATAGGCAGCAATCGCATGATTCCAGTCGCCATCGAAACGTCGGTTAAGATCTGAGAGGAAGTCCAATGCGGCGTCGGTAGAGGCGGCAACATCGCGGCGGCCGTCATACCAAAAGTTCTGTTCAAGCCCGTAGTCTTTGCCAGTGCCTGAAATGAATTGCCATAGACCAGCAGCACTGCCATGAGAGTAGGCAAACGCATCGAAAGAGCTTTCTACAACGGGTAGTAGTGCCAATTCTAGTGGTAAGCCTTTTTCTTCAATCTTAGTCGTGATCAGATACAAGAAAGGTTCAGCACGCTTTGATACTGTTTTTAGATGACTCGGGTGCTTGAGATACCAAGTTCGGTAGTAGTCGACCTTCTTTTGGTCTGGCACTTCCATTTCAAGTTGCATCGCAATGCGTTTCCAAACATCTTCTTGTGTTTGTGGAGTAACGACAGGTGCTTCAACTTTTTGATCTTCTTTGGCTGTTGCTTCTGATGAAACGTTCGCTTGAGAAACTTCTTTAGTAGGAGATGTGTTGGTTTGCTCGGAAGCTTGGTCTGGATTCTCTGACTGAGTTAATTGGCAACCAGAAAGTAGTAATACCAAAGCCCAGCTGTACTTAACTCGCATGTTACAGCCTTTTTAATTAACGGCCGATGATAATACTTGCCACCCCCTATGAGTGACAAGTCTGTATTTGTTAAAATTCGTTCTTCCACGCACGTAAAGCGGTGAATACCGATAAAGGATCGGTCTGCTCGGTGCGATTAGACACTGATTTCACTACACTTGGCTCGGTATAGCGCAGGAAGGGGTTCACAAACTTCTCTTGTCTCAAATTTGTGGGGATGGTCGACTTATTTTGAGCGCGAAGTCGGTTCACTTGGTCGCGATATTGCTGCAAATGTTGGTTATCAGGCTCTACGGCTAATGCGAAAGCGATATTGGCTGCAGTGTACTCATGTGCACAATAAACTTCGGTTTCTTGAGGCAGAGCCGTGATCTTATTCAGTGCATCGAACATCTGTTGTGGTGTGCCTTCCATGATTCGGCCACAGCCCGCAGAGAACAACACATCACCACAAAACAGTTTGGCATCGCCCACATAACCAATATGACCCGCAGTATGGCCACTGAGCCCTAGGACGAGGAATACTTCGCCAAACAGTTCTAATTGATCACCATCATCGACCGGATGAGTTAAGGTAGGGATAGGTTCATTCCTTGGACCGACAACATCCACGCCGGGAAATTGTCTAACGAGTTCTGGAACACCACCAATGTGATCGTGGTGGTGGTGTGTAATCAAGATTGCATCTAAAGTTAGCTCATGGTGTGCCAAGTACTCTAATACTGGAGCCGCATCACCAGGGTCGACGACAGCACAACGGCGATCGCTATTTTGAATCAGCCAGATGTAATTGTCGTTAAATGCAGGTATGCTTTTGATATGTAACATTATTGGTTCTCCAGTCACTATTAGTGCGACAGAATAAGTGAGACAGATTATTGATGAAGCCAGCACGTAGCAGAAAGAAGTTTGAACGTCCTTACACTTGGGCGCAATTGCACAATGGGGACTGGTTGAGAGAATCTATTCAAACTCGACTCGATGAGTGGTGCCCAAAGCTATTTGGTTACCATATGCTCAAGCTCGGTGGCCTCAGTAGTGAGATTTCTAGCTGCACATGCAACATTCAACATCAAGTAAACCTAGATATCCAGAACCCATTACATAATGTGATAGCGGATGGCTATAATTTACCCTTTTTGGAGAAAAGCTTTGATGTTGTAGTACTGAGTCATCAGCTAGATTATAGCAATGACCCGCATCGCTTATTGAGAGAAGTCGATCGAGTGATGATGGACGATGGCTATATCATTATCACGGGCTTCAACCCAATCAGTGTCACTGGGCTTGCCAGTTTGATGCCTTGGCGAAAGAACAGCTTGCCTTGGAGTGGGCGTATGTACACGCCAAGTCGAATTAAAGACTGGTTAGGTGTACTTAACTATGAAGTAATTCATTGTGACACCTACGCGCTGTTTCCGATGAGTAAGTATCAAGCGATGTGGACGTGGTTGGAGAACAGCTTAGGTGGTTGTGCATCCTTCGCCGGAAGCCAATACTTTATTGTTGCTCGTAAGCGTACTTACCCGCTAAAACCCATCAAACCACATTGGCACCTTAAGCGACGTTTCTCGCCTGTTGGGGCAAGTTTTAGAACCAATACGCGCCGTACAATGGATTCAGCCAAAGCGTCATATCCGCTAAAAACACAAAAAGCCGATTAGTGAACTGACCCCCAATAGTTGGACACCAATTATTGGGGGTCTTTTTATGTCCAAA
>NZ_JBFSUL010000045.1:0-7598 GCF_041467395.1 Vibrio sp. 10N.247.310.98
CAGCTCTGAAGGATCCTTCAACCGATCGCTTTGGCTTTAACTGATCGGCATTAACCCACTGGGTGCCTTTTTCTTGAATATTCGTTTGATAAAAACTGATGCTTACCAGAAGGTAACGAACAAACCGACCGTTACGGCCATGCCAACATAGTTGTTATTTAGAAAAGCTTGAAAACATAAGTCTCGGTCACGATGCCGCATCAAATGTTGTTGGTACACAAACAAGCTGCCTGCGGCTAACAATGCCCAATAGAAAGTATCACCCAATTGGTAGTGCATACCTAACACAATCAGCATCGCTAGAGTAACAAGTTGCAAAGAGCCGACGATAAGCTTATCGAAGCGACCAAATAAAATAGCCGTCGATTTAATACCAATCTTCAGGTCATCATCTCGGTCAACCATCGCATATTGCGTGTCGTAAGCAATCGTCCACAACGCGTTAATCACGAAGACAAACCACACAATGCTTGGCAGTTCATTGGTTTGTGCCGCCCAAGCCATTGGTATCGCCCAACTAAACGCTAAGCCAAGAAACAACTGTGGAAGATGCGTAAAACGCTTCATGAAAGGGTAAATGAACGCCAGACCCACACCAATAAATGAGAGCTTAATGGTCAGTGGATTCATGGTGAGTACCAGCAAGAATGAAACTACGGCTAGCACTAAAAAGAGCAGAATCGCTTCCTTACTGGAAACCAAACCAGACGGCAGTGGACGCTGCTTGGTACGTTTAACATGACCATCTACTTTACGGTCCGCAAAGTCATTGATCACACAGCCAGCTGAACGCATCAACACCACGCCGAGTACAAAAACAATCAAGACATCAAAATCAGGCATACCTTGTGCGGCGATAATCAGTGACCACAAGGTCGGCCAAAGGAGTAATAGGGTACCAATCGGGCGATTCATTCGCGTTAATTGCCAATACGCCTTCGCTTTGGTGGCAAGCATTTACACACTCTCCTTAGAGTAAATGGGTGATGTTGGTAAAAACAGTTCTGCCACAAGCATCGGTTTATGGTTCATCCATAATCGAGAACGACGCGCGAGTAATCGCTCATCGCCTGCGATAACCCAACCGACTTGCAGCGCATCTCGCTCCACGTTCTCAGCACTGAAAACGGTCAATCCAAGCGGGACATTACCTTGTTGAGAAAGGTCTGAGTGCTGATGATCTTCTAATGTGACTCGGGGAATCAAGGTTCGACCTAACACCCACGGTTCGTCATCACCCTTTAAAATCACTTTACGCAGTAAGCAATCAAACGATGATAAAAGATGTTCCTCGTCTTGTTGCAGCATTGAGCGTTCTACAACTTGATTATGAAGCAACTCAACAGACAGGTGCTGACAGCACTTCCCCAACTTGCGGGAAAGAGAACCTTGCTCCATCAGCCACTCTTTGGTGGTTTCATTAGGAAAATCAAATGTTTCTGTACTTTGCCAATCTACATTCATTAACGAATTAAGATACAGCGATATTGGCTGATTCATACTAGTATTCAATAGGTGACTTTACACGTACAATAAAGCTTCAACTTTCGAACAAAATTAAAGCGTTCTTCGAATTGTAAACGTATTTAGATTTAGACCGCTCATTGTAACAAGACTAATGCGTTTCGAATATCGCGAATAAACTAAAGAAAAGTCACAAATATGCACAAACGTTATGTAGCCCAAATATTTCTTGCGATTACCCTACTCTTTTCAGCATCAAGTTTCGCTGAAGATGAGTCGGCAGCTAAACTCGCCTACTTCACGCTAGAGCCAGACCTGACCACCAATTTTTACACTAAAGGTAAAAAACTGGGCTACATTCAGGTTCGCCTCGACATCATGGTGGCAAATAGTAACGACTTGGCCGCTATTGAGCATCACCAACCACTGATTCGCGATGCGGTGATTGAATTGCTTGGCAAACAAAACGAAGAAACCATTAAATCTCTATCTGGCCGTGAAGACTTAAGAAAATCCTTAGTTGAACACCTCAACAAGATTTTGCTTCCAGAGACAGGTAAAACCCTGATTGCTGACTTACTGTTTACCAAATACCTTTATCAGTAATGATGTAAAACGAATCCCAATAAAAAAGCGGCTCATCTGGCCGCTTTTTTTGTCTCTATCGTTTGGCTACTCATTAGAAGATATGAATTAGCTTCTTGCCGAGCTTGGTGCTTTCATCGCATCGATAAAGCCAATAATCACACCAGCGGCTAGACCAGCTAAATGCGCCGTATTGGCGATAGCCATAAATGGCTGCATGTACCCAAGCACCAACCACACCAACATAAAGCCGACAATCTGTCTTGGGATACCTAAACCAAGTTGTGGCGCCTTCGCACCAACCACCCATAAGTAACCAACCAAGGCATACACAACACCAGACAAACCACCGAAGTTCGCCCCTTCAACCCAATACTGCCCAGCACCTGAAAGCGCAGAAGAGACAGCAAGGATCTGAAGTAGCTTGAGGCTGCCAAGTTTCTTCTCAATGTCTCCACCTAGCTGCCACCACCACAAAATATTAAATGCGATGTGCATAACAGAGAAATGTAGAACGGCATGACTCAACCAACGCCACAGCTGCCATTGCTGTCCATCCACCGCTGGGAAATGTAGGGCATTGAAAATAGCTTGGCCAAAACCGATCTGTTGCAGCGCAAAAATCACCACACACACCAACATCAGGCTTAGTGTCACTGGGCCTGCTTTGGCTTTGATCATGCCCATGAAGCTTGGCGTGTGGTAATGGAAGTTGCTCTTTCTGGTCTCTGCCATGTCCCAAGATGCAGCTTGATAGCGCTTATGATTGGGCTCAGCCAGAAAACGATTCAGCTCAGCTTCGGTTTCAACCTGAAATTGGCCATCAAGAAGCCAAAGAGCAAAACGCCCTTCTCCCTCTGGAGACATCTGAATAGGGATCTGACGAGAGGCCATATAATCAATAAATGCTTGAGCAAGACGTGGATTGTCTAACACCATCAATCTAATCATTGTTACTTCCTATTCATTCTATGAGGGATGCTTGAGGCGGTTCAGGTGATGAAAGTCATTAACCTGCGATCACTGGAAGTTCAGCACGATGCCAAGCTTCGAAACCACCATCAACACTATATACCTCTTCAAAGCCTTGGTTCACTAAATATTGTGCCGCACCTTGGCTACTGATGCCGTGGTAGCACATCACTAAGATAGGTTGTTCGAACTCAACCTCATCCATGAATGACACCATCGTATCGTTAGTCAGGTGGTAGGCTGTTTTTGGGTGGGCAACCGCAAAAGACTGCGGGTCACGTATATCGACAAGTCGAGCTTCGCCTTGTTCGATGAGGGCTTGAGCGCCTTTAACATCGATATGTTTAAACTGGTCCATGACTTTCTCTTTTTATACTGATTTACTTTGCTGCCATTGTAACCTATCCCAAGGCTAACATTCACATCCACTTAATAAGGTTATCCACCAGCGATCACTTTTACACCATTTGTGGATAAATCTGTGAATTGCGTGAATAAAGTGTCTTTTCAAAAATAGATCCACAACATGTAGTAATGATCCTGATCTAACTGTGGGTTAACTGAAACATATCCCCACTCGAAAAACCCCGTCAAAGCCTTACTACACACTGCTTTTAGATAGCTGACGAATAAACTTCTCACAGAGTTATCCACAAAATCATTTTGCAAATTTCGATCGCAAAAGTTGAGAAATCGATCCAAAACAAAAAGGCCGAGATCTCTCGATCTCGGCCTTTTCAAAATTCAGCTATTTGTTAGCTCTACTAGAAAGTAGAAGCTAATAGAAACTAGATGCTATTAGAAATCACCAACGGCTTGTTTCAATTTCTTCATCGCATTCTTTTCTAACTGGCGAACACGCTCAGCTGATATACTGTAGGTATCCGCTAAGTCTTGCAGGGTTGCCTTGTTGTCGTCTAACCAACGTGAGCGAACAATGTGTTGGCTACGCTCGTCTAAGCTTGCTAGTGCTAGCCCTAGGCGATTATTGGTGTGTGACTCCCAGTTAGCCGCTTCAACCGTCTCAGCAACGTCTGACGCCTTGTCTTCTAGGTAGTAAACTGGAGCAGTGTAAGCAGAACCGCCATCGTCATCGTCCATAGGCGCTTCAAACGTCGCATCTTGTGCTGCTAAGCGAGATTCCATCTCACGAACTTCTGAAGGCTCAACACCCAGTTCACGAGCAACCGTCTCAACTTCACCGTTATTGAACCAACCCAAACGCTTTTTAGACTTACGAAGGTTAAAGAACAGTTTACGCTGTGCCTTAGTGGTCGCAATTTTAACGATACGCCAGTTACGTAGAACGTATTCATGGATTTCAGCTTTGATCCAGTGAACAGCAAACGAGACGAGACGAACACCAACTTCTGGATTGAAGCGCTTAACAGCCTTCATCAAGCCGATGTTACCTTCTTGGACGAGATCAGCCATTGGTAGCCCGTAGCCAGAGTAGCCTCTTGCAACGTGCACCACGAATCTTAGGTGGGAAAGGATCAAGCCTTTCGCAGCGTCGATCTCACCTTTGTAATGTAATCGCTCTGCAAGTCCACGTTCCTCTTCAGGAGTCAGCATAGGGTAGCTGTTCGCTGAGCGGATATAGCTATCTAAACTATCTTGTGTGACTAAAGCCATTTGATACGCTTGGTTTGCCATTCGGTTCCTCATCAATCTCTGATCTGGAGTAATACATCTATTAAAACCCTACAATCTTGAACCTAAAATGAACAGGTTTCAAGGAGGGGGAAGTAATTATGCATAATCAATTCGTCTATACAAGGCAAAAACTGGTTAAGAAGTGCCTATTTTTCGTCTAAATATGACTCTATTCACCTAAACTGGTTCAATTTCTTTTAGGTGACGCTGTGCAGAAAGCTTTGCAGCCACACTACCAAGCAGAGTTCCGACGATCAAAAGCAGTAAAGATTCATCCCAACTCAGGCCAATTAAACGGAAGTGGCTGTCGTATAGCTGAGCCAAGTCATCCACCGCGCTGTTCAGCAATACGGTAATCAATGCCGTCATTACCCAAGCGCTAATCGAACCTAAAACGCCAAACCACATCCCAGCATAAAGGTATGGTCGAAGAATGTAGCTGTCGGTCGCACCAATCAGCTTCATGGTTTGAATCTCTTCTTTATGCGCCAACACATTAAATCGTAGTGTATTGCCGATAATCAGAAATACCGCGCCCAGCATCAATACCGTTAAGGTAATCACGATGACAGCCGCTAATGCTTTGATCGCATCTAATCGCGCTAACCAATCTTCGTCTAGGCGAACATCGGTCACTAATTCTTGTTGTTTAACTGTGCCTGCCAGCTCTTTAATTAAGGTATCGCTGTGCACGCTTGGCGTAATCACCAGCACACCTGGCAGTGAATAATCGTCGAGAATGGTTAGGGCGTCTTCAAAACCAGAATACTGGCTGAGGTCTGCAAGCCCTTGCTGCGGAGAAATGTACTCCACGAGCTCAACTTGATCCCAACTTTCGATTTCATCCTTAAGCACCATTACTCGTGGCTCAGGAATACCATCCTCTACATAAGCACTTATTTGTGACGGGCTAGTGACATCTTGCGCCACTTCCCCTACATTTTTACCTAATAGGTACAAACAAGCTGGCATCGCCAACGCCATAGAGATCACCGCAAGGGTCAGTAAGTTGCCTAACGGGCGCTGCCACATTTGCGAGAACGATGACTTGGCTTGTTTCCAGTGAACAACAAAGAAGCCGTCGCTTGAAGCGCGGTTTGCTGCTCGATTAGATTGAGGTTTTTTGATGCGCTTATTCGCGGCCATAGTCTTCAACCTCACTCAAAAATCCTTGGTTTAATTCAAGATGGCGGTACTGAGGGCGAGTGTTCACTAACCCGATATCGTGCGTCGCTAGGATGATCGTCACACCTGCGCGGTTGAATTCTTCAAATAATCGCAACACACGGTTAGATAATTCAGGGTCTAGATTACCGGTAGGCTCATCGGCTAAAAGCAGAGTTGGACGGTTAACCACGGCGCGAGCAATACCCACGCGTTGTTGTTCACCACCAGAAAGTTGGCTTGGCAAACAACGGGCTTTATCTAATAAACCGGTTTTATCCAACGCAGCACTGACTCGGCGTTTTATTTCGTTTTCAGAAATAGATTCAATACGCATAGGCAGAGCGACGTTATCGAAAATCGAACGGTCCATCAGCAGGCGATGGTCTTGAAAAACAATCCCAATATTACGGCGTAAGAAAGGAATGTCTTTGGCTGGGATACGAGTGATATCGTGATCGTTGAACCAGACACGTCCATCAGTTGGACGCTCTATCGCGCAGATCAACTTCAGCAAGGTACTTTTACCAGCCCCAGAGTGCCCACCCAAAAAAGCCATCTCTCCACGTTTCAGGTGAAAGTCCACTTTTTGGAGCGCTTGTCTTCCACCTCGGTAGGCTTTACTCACTTGCTGAAATTTGATCACCGAAAATTCCTCTTACGATCACTAATATCAAATTTAAAAACGGTAGCAGATTAAGGATAAACCACTTTGCTACTCGCGTTACTCTTCTCGGCTAAATAGTGCTTCAATGAAGTCTTTAGATTCAAATGGACGCAGGTCATCAATACCTTCACCCACACCAATGTAGCGGATTGGAATCTGGAACTGGTCAGCAATTGAGAAAATTACACCACCTTTCGCCGTACCATCTAGCTTAGTCAGTGTAATACCCGTAACTGGAGCCACTTCACTGAACAACTTCGCTTGGCTGATAGCGTTCTGACCTGTACCTGCATCGAGCGTTAGCATGATTTCGTGTGGCGCAGAGTCATCAATCTTCTTCATTACACGAACGATCTTGCGTAGCTCTTCCATCAGGTTGCTCTTGTTCTGCAAACGACCGGCTGTATCAGCAATCACAACATCAACACCACGAGCCTTCGCTGCTTCAATCGCATCGTAGATAACAGACGCACTGTCCGCACCAGTGTGTTGAGCGATAACTGGCACATCGTTACGCTGACCCCAAACCTGAAGCTGTTCAACGGCTGCAGCACGGAAGGTATCACCCGCTGCTAGCATCACTTTCTTGCCTTCATTTTGGAATTGTTTCGCCAGCTTACCGATCGTAGTTGTCTTACCTACACCGTTCACACCCACCATTAAGATAACGTAAGGTGTTTTAGTGGTATCAACAACCAGTGGCTGTTCCACTTGGCTTAAGATGTCTGCCATCTCTTCTTTGAGCAGACCATAAAGCGCTTCACCGTCTTTTAGGTCATTGCGAGATGCTTTTTCTGTCAGGTTTTCAATGATCTTAACCGTGGTATTCATACCCACGTCAGCAATCAGAAGTTGCTCTTCTAGCTCTTCAAACAGGTCTTCATCGATTTGCTTGCCTTTGAACAGACCAAAGAAACCAGCACCGATGTTTGCTTTAGTGCGGCTTAGGCTGCGCTTAAGACGAGCAAAGAAGCTTTCTGTCGGCTTCTCTTGTACTTCTTCAACCTTAGCTTGAGGAACTGCCACTTCTTCCTGTTCTGCTTCTGCTTCTGCTTCTGCTTCTGCTTCTGCTTCTGCTTCTGCTTCTGCT
>NZ_JBFSUL010000045.1:7697-42574 GCF_041467395.1 Vibrio sp. 10N.247.310.98
CTTCTGCTTCTGCTTCTGCTTCTGCTTCTGCTTCTGCTTCTGCTTCTGCTTCTGCTGCGACAGGTTGCTGCTCTTGTTGAGCTTCTTCAAGCGCTTGCTCAGATTCAGTTGGCTTAACTTGTTCAGCTTCAGGCGCGACCTGTTCAGCCTCAACTTGTGATTCAACTTCAGTTTGATCTTCAACGCTTTCTACGTTCGCTTCATTCTGAGTTTTTGGGCTTTGTTCTTCTTCACCAAAACCAAGCCACGATAATAATCCGCGCTTCTTTTTTTCCGTCATCAGAGGAGTTTCCTAGATCTACTAATTAGCTGTATTGACTTAATACACGTCGACTCTTTGCTATTGTTATACAATACAAGCTTGTACAAACGAATAGTAAAGAAAAATGACAAAGCAGTGATAAGTTTGCTTTTAGCTTGATACACTTTGTCATTGCAAATTTATTTAATACACGAACCCACTTAAATTGGGCTCGGTATAGTATCACTTTATTAGCGGTCAAAAAATCTATGGTAAGACGTCGCCAGCAAAACACATCACAAAAAAAGCCATCCGGAGGCTTTGTTCGAATTATTAGTGGCTCATGGAGAGGTAGAAAGCTGCCTGTTCATGATTTAGAAGGATTACGCCCAACCATTGACCGAGTAAAAGAAACACTCTTTAACTGGGTGGCTCAAGATATCCCACATTCAACTTGCTTGGATGTATTTGCCGGTTCTGGCGGTCTAGGTTTTGAAGCAGCTTCTCGCCAAGCCAAAATGGTGACACTGCTCGAAATGAATCAAAAGGCGGCTAAACAGCTTTCTGATAACGCGAAAGAGCTCAAGGCAGACAACATTAATGTCGTGAATACTGATGCTATCTCTTTCCTTAAGAAACCAGGCACTCCTTACGATATGGTTTTCCTTGATCCACCATTTCGCAAAGGCTTACTGGCAGAAACAGTACAACTGCTTGAGAGTAACGGTTGGCTTGCAGACAAAGCCATCATTTACGTCGAGACAGAGAAAGAACTGAAACTCGAAGCTATGCCAGAGAACTGGGAATTGCATCGCGATAAGACCACCGGACAGTCAAGCTACCGACTGTTCAATCGAATTACTGAAGAATAGGAGTTATTGAATGAAGTTCTTGCTTCCACTAGCAAAAGCAGCCATCGCCTTTGTTTGGTTTATCTTGATCGTAAATATTTTCTACCCGTTCCCGGGTAATGCTGCGATTGCGCTTTATATCATGACAGCATTCTTGTTCTTCATGCACGGCCTGCAGATGCTGATTTTCATCGGTGCTTTCGGCGACAAGATCGAGATGTCACGTTGGGAGAAGTGGTCAATATTGATTTTCGGTGTCTTCGCCTTACTCGATATCCGACGCAAACACATGATGTAATCGAGCTTAAGCCCAGATATAAAACGCTTAGCTACAGAAAACATCATGACAGAAACAGTAGAGACAAAAACGCCGCTCATTTGAGCGGCGTTTTTTTATTCAGCAATGATATTGATGTTAGCCCATGTAGCCTTTCACACCATCGAGGAACATTTGCGTCGACAGCATAACCAACAACAAGCCCATCAAGCGTTCGATGGCTTTAAGACCTCTCTCTCCCAGCACTCGCAGGAAGAAGCCATTAAACATCAGAATAAAGAAGGTAGCACCCCAAGCCAGCATCACTGCGCCTGAAAGCTCTAACATATTGTCAGGGTGCTGTGTCGACAACAGAATCAATGCCGCAATCACTGAAGGGCCAGCAATCATTGGGATCGCCATCGGCACAATAAACGGTTCTTCACCCGCCGCGAGGCCAGTAATACTACCCGCACTTGGGAAAATCATCTTAATCGCAATGATGAATAGAATAATACCGCCAGAGATACTCAAGGTTTCAGGCTGCACGTGCAGGAAGTTCATGATGCTTTGACCAGCAAACAAGAACAACAGCAGGATAACCAGCGCAAACATCAGTTCACGAACAAGAACAATACGGCGACGCTTCGGATCAATATGCTTAAGGATAGAGAGCACGATTGGTAGATTGCCAAGCGGGTCCATAATAAGAAACAGCATGGTTGCTGCAGATAAAATTTCCATAAGTTTGTCTCGAAAAGCGTAAGTGCGCGGAGTATAGCAGCCTCAACATTGATTTTCGAACGCAGTAATAAAAGGATTAACTTATGTAATTAGAAGGGAATTTTGCGAGAGCAAATAGAAAGGAAAAAGGAAAAAGAGAATTTAAAGAGTGAAGCCGAAACGTCGCATCCACTCTTCTTATCGATAAAAGCCAAAAGGCTCTAAAAACCAAATCTCTGGGAATTAGTGGTTACACACACGTTCGCGATTAGTGCAAAGCTTGTCATCAATAACCACGACCTTTTCCATCTTCAGGAAAAACTTCAGCAATCCATCTAAATCCAGACCGTTCAGCTTACACGTATGAAAACGCGCTTCTGCGCCATAAGTTTGAGCGAGTTCTTGCGTCAACTCTTCACGAGTCAGTGGCTTTTCACTCAGTAGGTTTAAAACGTTGTGTGCATGAATTTCGGTAGTCATAACTCTATCTCATGTTTAATGAATTACACGTAGAGTACCGAGTTTTAGCAACGCCGTTTTGATGTAGCTCAGGCTTGAGAGAGCTCTACCCTAAATAGTAATCGATGCGACGATGAATGCGTGTGCGAGAAAGTAACTGCCCGTTACCCAAAAGTAAGCGCCCTTGATTGGGCTGCGGTAACTGTTTAGCGCATAAGCTAAGGCCGAAAGGAGCAGCACGCTACAGCCAGCAAAACCGACCGCGTGTGATAACTGAGGATCCAGCAGCCAAACCTCACCAGAAGCCCATGCTAACTGAATAAGCACAATGCCCATGATGACCACGGGAAAAACGAGTTTGTCTAAGCGTGGCAGCAGTAAAAAGAAAGCAACAACGCAAGCTGCCAATAACAGCGCGAACAACCACCAAACCATTTCACCTGATAGCTGTAACCAAAAAGCTTTGCTGTAACAGAGTTGAGCCAATAAGAAGCAGACAAAATGCAGAGGGCGTTTTTGAGTGAGAGTATGAAGCACATCTGCGATCGCAGAGATAGCCAACCCCGCAACTATCCAATAGGTAAAGTCAGCCACAACCGACTGAGTTAAAGCAATTGTCGCTAATAATACAAAGGTAAATACCTTATACGATAAGGCCTGACCGATATGTCCATGTTTCGTTCCTGCTATTGCTCCGATACCAGATAAGGAAACCGCTAACCAACTCCACATACCACTTGCCCTATTGCTTTAAATCGTCGCCAGTCTAGGCACACGAGTGTTGATGTAAAGCCTCAGCCCCTCAAAATTGGATCTTGATTACGCTTCCACTAAAAAGAGTCTCTTTAGATTGAAGTCGTAACAATTACCACCATGACAATGGCCATTCGTTTAAAACTAGAACGAATCATCATAAAACCCATTCAAACTGGCATTAGAGTCGCCATACTTGAATTTTGGCCAATTCTAACCTATCGACCCCACCAAAACCGGCCTAATTCCGTAAAATACCACACTTAAAAAATTAAAATAACCACATTTAAAGTAAATAATAACAATAACTTAAGTAAAAAAACTCAAGATTAATAGGAAAATAAAAACGCCAACCAAGCCTAGACTTGTAAAGTAGCCAGTTTTCTTTTTTAACGCCCAGTTTTGTCAGGTTATTTCAAGCCTCCGGTAAAAATCGCCACAAAAACCAAGCCGAAAACTTAAAAAACCAACCAAAACCAACCTAGCCACCACCAACCTCTATTAATACAGTTTAACAACCTTTAACAATATAAATTACACAAAACAACCATTACAAAACAACAAGTTAAATCAAATTAGAACAAACATAAATCACAACGAACAAATTAAGAACACACCATAAAACACAGTTAAACACTGCCAAACAAGCCAAAAACTCATAGTTTTCTACTACTTTTAAAGCTTTCGAAAGTAATTCTTGATCTAAGGCCATAAGTAGTGCTATTCTTTAAAACATAGCGAGAGACAACCAAATTTAGGAGTAGTGTTATGATTTCATCTTCGCAAAGACAAGGACTTGTAATGATCGCGGTAGTTGTAGGTCTAATGACACTACCGATGATGTACTAAGCAAGTTACAGATAAAAAAAGGGACGCCATGAGCGTCCCTTTTTTTGTTCAATTTTTTCACTTCGAAAACAGATGCAGTGTTAGCACATCCCAGTTCGCATAATAGAAACCTGCGGCAGCTAAAGTCATTGCCATCATCAGTAAGATCGCAACTCGCCAGATAAAACGACCACTACGTGGAGTCAGCTCCTTCTCACAGTCGTTACACATCATGATGAACTTATGTTGGTCTTCCAACTTAGCCTCATGTTCATTGACTACCTTATTACGACACGTTGCGATATAGCGCAGCTTGCTCACCATATCGTGCGGTAGCCTTTCTTCACAGCTTGTTACAAGCTCATGCAATCCTTCGCCTTCGGCATGATATTGAAGCCTCAATAATTTCTCTATATTGCGAGTTCTTGTCACCACTTTTTCAATATCGGTCATCTTAGCCCTCCCACTCCACACTATAATTCTAGTCGAGCATTTCCCTATTCTTATACAAAATCACTGTTATTTACGAGAGAAAGAGACAATAAATAACAATGCTTTATCCCAAACTGACCATTAAATGTGATGTCTGCCGAAAAATAATCAGCTTGGCTTACAACAGTTCACGAATAACGGCTTTAAACACATATCCCTATTGCCTGAAAGACTAGAATAACCATCACGACTACATGGAGGTTATATGCCTAATTCACTCTTTTTTGCCATCTTTGCTCTCGCTGCTCTAGCGGCTTGGGTATTTATTGGTTTCTATCGAAAACACTCGCAAGGTGAAAATGCGCCAGAGAAGAAAGTGAATGTCACGGTGTTAGACAAACAATCGATCGACCTTCCTGACGCAGAACCGGGCCAAGAAGATCAAGAGTACTGGATTTACGTTCAACGTGGTGTGGTTGGTCCGAAGCGAGAATTCCAAGTCGGCATCCACTATTTCCACGCCCTTAACCCTGGCGACAAAGGAACCTTAACCTACCAAGGCGATAAGTTCTTACACTTTGCGTTGAAGCGCTAAACGTCAGCCGCTTCAACTGTCGTCCCTAAGCAATCCATCAGAAAGCCTTAGCAATCACCGCTAAGGCAATAACCAACGCGTTTTCTCTGACTTAGACACCAACCAGCTCATCCATAATGCGCCAGCTCCGCTGATCACAATCCATAATGGAATAACCCATGCCGGATGTCCTTGGTACCAACCAAACTCTTTCATCGGCCACAAGAAAATCGGGTGCAGCAGGTAAATACCTAAGCTGTGCTTACTGATAAAGCCAACCACTTGGTTACTCTTCTCAGACAGGCCTTCACCATAGTAACGGCATACCATGAACACCATGCTCGCGGCTAATACGGTATTCAACGTTTTGTAAGATAGCCAGCGCCCTACCGTGTACTCTTCTGCTACCAAGCTTGCATCAACCACCATGTAAACCGTGGTTAGTAACGCTAGCCCACCCAGTAACACACTCACGCCAACGGTCATCTTGTTAAGTGGCACAATCTTATACAGCAAGTAACCCAATGGTAAGTAACCGGTGTACAACCACAATTCGTGACTCCAAGGGCCATCGATTTTCAGTAAGAACAGCAATGTTGTGAACAACCATACCGCCGTAAAGGCATAGACCGATCTATCACCGTACTTTCTAACCATGATCTGCAAGAACGGAATCACAAAATAGAGTGGGATGAAGTAATAGAAGAAACCAAGGTGGTAATAGGTGTAATGATGGTAGCTATTAAGCAACACGTCCCAACTGACGTCGGCATCAAAGCCCATTGCCGACCAGCCCGACAGATAGGTATAGAAAAGCGACCAGACAATGAAAGGTATCAGTACCTTGCCCAAACGACGCTTGAGGTAGTATTTGGCGTCAAACGGGCGCTGATCACTGAGCATCAGTGCGCCAGTAATCAAAATGAACACAGGTACTGCCCAGCGGCTGAAACCGTTTACCGTAATGGCAGTAAGCCATTCACCGAAAGGAATAGTGCCCAACTCATTGCGATAAGGCGCCAAAACATGAATCGCGATAACCGCTACGGCCGCGACACATCGTGCTAAATCAAAAAAGAGAATTCGCTGCTTCATGTAAATGCCTGATTAATATTCAATCATTCTACTATAGCAATAAAAAAGCTGACCGGAATAAATACCAAGTCAGCTTAGTGTTAAAGGAGATACTTATCGCGAATTTAGCTCATACGACTCTAGCTTCTGCGACTTGAGCTCTCACAAATGAGGCTCATGTGGCTGAAGCTTATGCCGCTGAAATTTGCGGCACTTTCGGTAAACGCAGAGAGATCACCGTCGTTATCGCCAAGAATGCGAAGGAAACCCACAGACACGCAGACAAACCTGCCATTTGGAATACCAAGCCCGACAATATCGTGCCAATCAAACGGCCCATCGCGTTTGCCATGTAGTAGAAACCGACATCAAGAGAAACGCCATCGCCTTTCGCATAACTCACAATCAAATATGAGTGAAGTGATGAGTTCACCGCAAAGATGACACCAAAAACCATCAAGCCACCGATAATAACTAACTCGGGTTGCCAGCCAATCTGTACCGCATAAGCGATAGCAGCGGTCACTATAGCCAGCGCACCAGCCCATAACAGCGCGGCATGGCCATCTGGCACCTTACCTTGAGCTTTACCAGTAATCTTCGGCGCTATGCCCTGTACAAAGCCATAAGCGATAGTCCAAGCAGCTAAGAAACCGCCAACCCATGAGTGATCCCAACCAAACACACTGCCTAGGTAAATCGGCAAAGCAATCACAAACCACACATCACGAGCGCCAAACAGGAACATACGTGCTGCGGATAGGATGTTGATGGATTCAGACTTAGAGAAGATCTGTTTGAACTTAGGCTTGATTTTCGCTTTGCCCATGTCCGCTTCTAAGCTCAACACACTGCCAACGAAGACCAATGCCAACACGGCTGCCATCGCGAGCACGGCGTATTGGAAGCCAATCGTTGAAAGCAGTAAACCACCAATAAAGAAGCCTGCCCCTTTAAGCGCATTCTTAGATCCGGTCAGAATCGCAATCCACTTATAAAGCGCGCCTTGTTGTTCATCAGGAACCAGAGTCTTAATTGAGCTCTTGGCACTCATCTTATTGAGGTCTTTAGCGATACCAGACAAGGCTTGCGCCGCCATGACCCAAGGAATGGTCAGCATTGCCGTTGGCACCGCGAGCATACCCAAGGCGACGACTTGCATGCCTAACCCAATGTTCATGGTCTTATTGAGGCCAAGACGCGCCCCTAACCAGCCACCGATTAGGTTAGTCACCACACCAAAGAATTCATAGAAAAGGAACAGTGAGGCGATTTCTAACGAACTGTAGCCAAGGTCGTAAAAATACAGAACCACCAACATGCGAAGTGCACCATCAGTAATAGTGAAGTTCCAGTAGTTAAAAGTCACCAACATGTATTGGCGAACGCTCTTACTTAGATTTGAAAACATAACGCTATCTCTGCAATCTAAACAAAAAGAGCTTTTGGATCATGATAAGTTCAACACTCCAGATACCAAAAGCTCCCTGTCTAACACTGATGACTATTAGCTATTCGCTACGCCATTAATGTATTCAACCTGGATAGGTTTAGTGAAGGCACCTGGACGCAGTGCCTGCACCTCTTGAACTACCTTGCTCAAATCCCAGCCTTTTTCTAACAGTAGGTGAGCTGCGAACAAACCAGTGCGACCAGAGCCGCCCATACAATGCATTGCAACCTTGCCGCCGTTATCGACGATGTTATGTAGCTCAGGGCTAGCTGCTTGCCACTTCGCAGCAAAACCAGCACCCGGTGCACAGTCGTCTTCAATTTCGATCTGGAACCATTGCATACCTAACGCACGTGTTTTTTCACCAAGTGCCGCCACGTCTTTGCTTGCAAGCTCATGGTCATCAAGTGCTGTCACGATAGCTTCAACGCCTTGCTCTTTTAGCTGAGCCAGTGATGCATCAAGCGTTGCTTCTTTTGTACCTGGGCATGGAGTCAGGATTAGCGCACCTTGCTCTAGGTCTAGTTGCCATGTTGGATGTGTCATTATATCTTCTCCAGATTCTTAATTAAGCAAGGCCAACGGTACGAACTAGCTCAGCGGTACGTGTCGCGTAACCCATCTCGTTGTCGTACCAAGCGTAAATCTTAACCATGCGCTTACCGACCAACATCGTTGATAGTGCATCCACGATTGTTGAGCGTTGGTCGCCTTTGTAATCGATAGAAACCAGTGGACGCTCTTCAAAGCCAAGAATGCCTTTTAGTTCATTCTGAGACGCTTCTTTCAGCATCGCGTTAACTTCTTCTACCGTGGTGTCTTGCTTCACTTCGAAGATGATGTCAGTCAGAGAAGCATTCGCTAGAGGTACGCGAACTGCGTGGCCGTTGATGCGGTTTTCAAGCTCTGGGAAGATCTCAACAATCGCCTTAGCGCTACCCGTTGTTGTTGGGATAAGGCTCATGCCACATGCACGTGCACGGCGTAAGTCTTTATGGGGCGCATCAAGAATAGTTTGCGTGTTAGTTAGATCGTGAATAGTGGTGAACGCTGCGTTCTCGATACCAAGCTTCTCGTTGATTACCTTAACCACAGGAGCGATACAGTTCGTTGTACAAGACGCTGCCGTTACGATTTTGTGTACCGCAGGGTCGAAGATATTGTCGTTCACACCAACCACGATGTTTGCAATGCCTTCTTCTTTCACTGGCGCCGATACCACAACGCGCTTCACGCCTTGCTCTAGGTATTTGTTTAGGAAAGAAGTCTTACGGTGAACGCCGGTCGCTTCGATAACCACATCGCAGCCAGACCAATCGATCGCATCGATGTCGCGCTCTTGTGTGGTCTTGATGCGCTGGCCATTAATGATCATCTCATCGCCTTCTGCAGTTACTTCGTGGTGAAAGCGACCTTGAACTGAATCAAATTCTAGAAGGTGGGCCAGTGTTGTTGTGTCGCCAGCAACATCGTTAATTTGAACAAATTCTAGCTCATCCCAATCGAATGCTGCGCGAAGTGCTAGACGGCCGATACGACCAAAACCATTAATACCTACTTTGACTGTCATTTTCTGTTCTCTCAGTTAATTGCCTTCATATTTGAAGCCGCAGCGTTGTTGACTACGTTCACTTACCGGAGCGCCGGCCGCCCTAATTACATAGAGCCACTATGCTCATAGGGATAAGTTCACTTGTCGCCTAGCTGCAACTACAACTATTTCGGCATTAAGTTTTAATGTATTTAAACGCAACATACTGGGCGTGAGTTCATCGACTCTAAGCGCTCAATATCTTGCTGGTATTCAGTTTTCAAACAGTTCGATGCAATAAGGTCGTCAATTAACTTTAGCATCCAACCTGGTAAATCTTGTGACAGGCGGTAAAACACCCACTGCCCCTGGCGAACATCAATCAAAACACCGTTTGAACGCAGCTGCGCAAGATGGCGTGAAACCTTTGGCTGACTTTCTTGCAATGCCTGAGTCAACTCACCAACCGATAAGCACTCATTGCGAACTATCAACATTAAGCAACGCACTCGCGTTTCATCGGACAGTAATTTAAAAAATTGGTGAGGAAGCATAACTACATACTCATATATGGATATGCGCATATATTAGTTGTAAAAAAACGCACGTCAAGGCGTGCGTTTCAATTGTCATAAAAGTTTAACGAAGAAATATCAGAGCTTGTTGGTCACGGTATGGCTCCAACGGCGCGCTTCAGTAAGCTCCGTTTTAACCTGATCCACGCTTAATCCTAAATCGGCGCAGTGCTCATCAATCTGTTGCCAATCGGCATGCTCAAAGCTCTCTTCAAGTGCGAGCAAGGTACCATATGGCCCTTCTCTACGTAATAGAGCAACCTTGATGCTTTTACACAGCGGCAACTGCTCGACTAAGTTATCTAACGACAAGTCCAACAGAGCATCCAACAAGGAGAATAAGCCAATCATAAAGGCCTGTTCTCTGTACCCTTCAAATGCCTGATAACGAGACATACGTTGGCAGAACTGAGCTCGCTGAAGCGATAAGCCATATAGCTCTTTTGGCTTCTTATCAGAGACATAAGACGCCACCGCCAACGAGACAAACATTTTCAGCTTCTCTTGCCCCAGATAAACCAAAGCCTGGCGGAATGAAGAGATGGTAACCTCAAGGCGAGGTGACATGGTATTCACAAAACGCAGTAACTTATACGACAAGGCGACATCTTTCGCGACGATGCTTTCGACACGTTGGAAGTTGACTTCCGGCTTACACACTTCTTGGAACAGCTCCATAGCAATTACTTGCTCAGGGCTAATGTACTTGGTCTTGATGATTTCAGGTTTGCTGAAGAAGTACCCTTGGAAGAACTTAAAACCCGCCTCTTTCGCTTGCTTAAACTCTTGCTCAGTTTCGACTCTTTCAGCCAGAAAGCTAAACTTCTTCCCTTGATGCGCCCTAACCAAATCACACGCTTCATCCAAACCCATCTGCATAATATCGAGCTTTACGATATGCGTGTATTTAAGGAAACGTTCCCATTCTGGGGTCGAAGTAAAATCATCTAGGGCAATCATGTAACCCGCTTGGTAAAGGTCTTTAACCGCTTCCAACAATTCATCTGTTGGTTTACAGGTTTCCAGAATCTCTACCACCACCTTATCTTTCGGCAAACTTAAGGGCAGTCGACGAATCAAACTTTGATAAGGGAAGTTGATAAAGCAGCGTGAAGATGGAATAGAAGGGTTAAGACCAACAGACAAGAAGTTCTCAACAATCAGACGATACGTTGCTCGATTAGACTCAATATGCGCTGGGTACGCATTCTTTTCTCCATCGCGAAATAACAACTCATAGCCGAGTGTATTCCTCTTGCGATTTAAGATAGGTTGTCGAGCAACGTATGTAGCGGTCATTTCTTGATAACTCTGATTGGTTTAACTATAACTCAGTCGCTTAATCTAAGCTTTCGCGGCAGCTAGCAAAGCACCGCAGCCCATGAACATACCACCAAATATTTTATTTATCTTACCCATTATGCGATCAGAGCGAATAAAACGTCCCATTTGTGACGCTAATGAGGTGTAACCCAACATAACAACGCTATCAATGAATACTGTCGTCACACCTAGCACTAATAACTGAGGTGTTTGAGGTTGTGTAGGGTCAATAAACTGAGGAAACAAAGCCACCAAAAACACGATTGATTTCGGGTTAGTTAGGTTGATAAGCACAGCGTTTCTCAGCAGTTTGCCACTCGACAGAGTAGAGCTTTCTTCAGATGCTACTAGGCTCGAGCTATCACGCCACTTTTGAATACCTAACCAAAGTAAGTACACCACGCCGACCCACTTAATAATGGTGAACGCCAACGCAGACTTAGCAACGAGTGCACCGATACCCGCGCCCACTAGCATAATGTGAAACGCAAGACCAAGCTGTAAGCCAACAATTGATGCGAGTGACTTTTTAGTGCCATAGCTAAGCCCATTACTGATTGAGTTAACGGTACCCGAGCCCGGAGCCAAGCTAAACAAAATCGCTGTGACAACATAAGCAAGCCAAACATGAGTATCCATTTGCATTTCCTTACTAGTTCTTTAATCTAACAACATTAGTAGCAATAAAGCTCTCACACGCATCAGTTCAGGTAATTTCCCATGGAAAACCACAGCGAAGCCACCTTCCCTTACACTCAAGAACCTCAGTTCGATCATGCGATTAAACACCCGATCAACGCTCTTTGGCAACAAAGAAAAGAGGGGTATTTAACATCGTCTGGTAAAAAGAAACTGTACTGGTGCAGCCTCACCTCAGAGAAGCACAGCAAAGCCATTGTGATTTCAAATGGCCGTATTGAATGCTGCCAAAAATACCAAGAAATCTTTTATGATTTTTATCAACAAGGCTATGACGTTTATTCATTTGACCATCAAGGTCAAGGCCAGTCGGAACGTATGGTAGCAGACTCTGACATTGGTCACATTCATGATTTTGATGATTATGCATCTGATATGTCTGACATGATTGCCAGTTTTGACCTCAGCAAGTATGCCAAGCGATACCTGTTAGCCCACTCAATGGGTAGCACTATCGCAACACGCTATCTACAAACCCATCCAGACCACCCATTTGATAAGGTCACCTTGTGCGCCCCAATGTTTGGTATCAACACCGAGTGGTACTTAAAGCCTATCGCGATGATTGTTGGGCAAGTGCTTACCGCTTTTTATGCCAAGCCAACTTACGCGCCGGGCCAGCAAGCATATTATTCGAAGCCTTTTGAAAACAACTTACTGAGCCACAGTAAGGTTCGCTATCAGTGGTTCCGTCGCTTATATGACGAGTCTCCATCTTTGCAGGTGGGTGGACCAAGCACGCGTTGGGTGTGGCAAGGGTTAATGGCCGCCAAGCAAGCAATTCAACAAACTCGTCAAATCAAGATCCCTCTGCTATTGATTCAAGCTGGGGATGAAAAGATTGTCAGTAACAGTGCTCAAGTAAAGTTCATCTCTAAGCTGAAGAAAACCAACTCTGATTGTCAGTTTAAGTTGATTGAGGGTTCTAGGCATGAGGTGTTGTTTGAGCAGGATGAATATCGCAATCAAACACTGGATGCGATCAATCAGTTTTTCGCCTAGAGCTAATAGGCTAAGCAACCTACCAAGAAAATAAGCGCTAAAGAGGAAGAGAAGTAAGTGAGCTTTGCCCTCTTTTCTTGCATGAATTTGGCATACAATTTCTACCTAGAGATATTGTAGTTAAAACGATTCTAGCGCTGGCTAGCGTCAATATTGGTTAAGCATTTTGCAATGAGGGTTAAATGAGTATTCCTGCACTAAAAGATTCCGTGAAAATTGTTGCTTCTGATTTAGATGGTACGCTTTTGGCTCCCAACCATCAGCTAAGCGACTTTACCAAGCTAACGCTTAAGAAATTACACGACCAAGGTTATACCTTCATCTTCGCTACGGGTCGTCACCACGTCGATGTGGCGGGTATTCGTCAGATAGCAGGTATTCCGGCGTACATGATCACTTCAAACGGTGCACGCGTGCATGACCAAAACGATCAACTGATGTATAGCCAGAACGTACCTCAGGAACTCGTTCAGCCAGTTATTGATATTGTGCGCCAAGATCCAAACCTCTTTATTCACATGTACCAGAATGAAGATTGGTTACTAGACCGTGAAGATGAAATGTTGGCTAAATTCCACAGTGAGTCTGGCTTTAGCTACAAGCGCTTTGAAGCTGAAAACGCACCAAGCGAAGGCATCGCGAAAGTCTTCTTCACACATCCAGAACAAGACCACGAATATCTCGTCACGTTTGAACAAAAGCTAAGAGATGCTTTTGGCGACAAACTGAACATCGCCTTCTCTACACCTTGGTGTCTGGAAGTGATGGCCGCTGAAGTCTCTAAAGGCCACGCTCTAGACGCTGTTGCAAAATCACTAAACCTGACTCTGGATAACTGTGTTGCCTTTGGTGATGGCATGAACGACGCTGAAATGCTGGCTATGGCGGGTAAAGGTCTAATCATGGGTACATCACATGAGAAAGTGATGAAAGCACTACCTGACAATGAAGTGATTGGCAGTAACGCAGACGATGCCGTTGCTCACTACCTAGAAAAGCATCTGCTCTAATCTCGCTCGTTGAACAGATCTGAATAAATAAAAAGGCAGCCAACTGGCTGCCTTTTTTGAACCTTAGGTAAAAAGCTCTCTCTAACGCTATCGAGAACCTAACACTTCTTTGCTTAAGATTGCCTGCCACTCTTGTTCGGTAACCGGCATGATCGATAAGCGATTACCGCGTTTCACCAAGGGCATTTCGGAGAGTTCAGGCATGGCTTTAAGCGTAACCAAAGGAATCAAGCGCTCAGTCAATCGCACAAACTCGACATCCACCATGATCCAGCGTGGGTTATCGGGTGAAGACTTAGGATCGTAGTAATCACTCTCAGGGTCGAACTGAAAGTGGTCTGGGTAGGCTTCTCTGGTTACTTTAGCGATCCCCGCTACGCCAACTTTTTTACATGATGAGTGGTATATCATCACCAGATCGCCAAGCTTGACGTCATCACGCATCATGTTTCGAGCCTGATAGTTGCGTACACCCTCCCAACAAGAGGTTTTTTGTACTCTAAGAGTTTGAATAGAGAAGGTGTCGGGTTCTGTTTTAAATAACCAATATGCCATAATAAATCCAATTAACGGTTGCTCCGAGGAAGATATAACATGAAGGTAATGAAAAACCCAGTGACATGGCTAGTCGCGTTCGCTCTACAAGGCTGTGTTACGGCACCTGATACGCCGCAACAACCTGAACAGCCCCCAGCAAACTTGGATGAGCCACTGAGCATTCAACCGCAAACCTTCATCATGCGTGGTCAGGTGGTGGTTGGCCATGAAAGCCGAACCTTCACTCCTTGCGGTAGCCAACAACAATACTGGTTAGACTTATCTCCAGAGTTAGCGTTAGAAGCACAAGGGCTCTCAACGAGACCTTACCAAGCCTTATATGGCGAGCTGATTGGTCACCTAACCGTGCCGAGCCAAACGGGTTATAACGCAGATTTCACAGCGCGTTTCGTGGTTGACCAAGTGAACATCCTAACCGCAGAGAACCCAGATCGCTGCGTCCAACCGCTGCGCTCAACACGAGTATTTGGTAATGAACCCTTCTGGTCAGCAACCTTCGATAAAGACCAGCTGAAATACACCAAGATGGGCGAACAGCCACAGACCCTCGATATTGAATCAAGCCGCACCACATCGAGCAGCCGTGACTACCAATTAGAAGGTAAAGCTGCACAAGGCAAACTCAACCTTACGAAAGAGAGCTGTAGCGACGGCATGAGCGATTCTATCTATGGATGGCATGCCAAGCTTAACCTCAATGACAGTAACTACAATGGCTGTGCGACGGTCTCTAACCAAGATCCAACGCTGGACTGGAGCGGACTCTACTTCGCTAGCTCAACGCAAAACTCAGGGTTCTCTATCAACCTTGAACTCAACAATGACCACAGTGCTATCACGAATTATTCATACAGCAATGGAGACCCTTCTATTGTTGAACAAGGCTTCTGGCAGCAACTGAACCAAAATCAGGTACAAGTGGTTATGACTCGCCACCAGCAACAATATTTGATCTCCGAGCGCATCTTCACACTCGATAATGGCAAGCTAATCGCTGAAAAAGAGAAAGTGGGCAACGTGGTGTATCCGATTGCCAATGGCGGTCTGGTGCTATTCGAAGCTAAGAGTGCGCAAGCACAAGTAAACACCACCACTAACGTTGATCTAACCGCAAAGCAGGTGAACTCCAGCGATCAACTTGATCCAAAAGTCGACCAAGCGATCCGCGAATACTTTAAGATCAACAACAGCTCACCTGACGACACTAAATACCGCTGGTTAACCTACGACCTCAACGGCGACGGTAAAGAAGAGCTGTTCGCCCAACTCGATTGGTGTGGTTCTGGTGGCTGTACACTGCTAATTTTCGAAAACCATCAAGATAACTGGCGCTTCAATAGCCGAGTGACACTGGTTAAGGGCGACATACGCTTAGGTAAATCGCAAAACCACGGCTGGCAGGATCTGATCTTCAATGTCAGTGGCGGCGGTGCAACACCGGCGAAACACACACTTTCATACTCTGGTGTCAGCTACCCGCTAAACCCAAGTGTCGCTCCAGTTGCAGATGATGCTGATATCAGCGACGTGGTTTTGTTTGCTGATGGTATCTCACCCGCACAAAGTGGAGTTAAGTTGTAAACATGAGTAACCAACAAGCTTGCCATGGTTGTAGCTTCACTCACCAATGTATTTGTCACCTGATACCTAGTGTCGCAAGCCAAATCGATCTTGTACTGCTCACTCATGAGAATGAACTGTCACGCGATACCAATACAGGGAAGCTGCTTCAGCAATCCCTTGATCAGTGTCAGTCCATTGTATGGCAAAGGAAAACACCACCAGCGGAGCTCATCGCACTGCTTGACGATGAAACACGACAACCGTTTCTTTTATTCCCAAGTGATCAAAGTGTCGAGTGCCAGCAAGCTGTAATGACCCAAGCCCAGAGCCGTAAGCCGCTATTCATCATCTTGGATGGCACATGGCAAGAAGCGAAGAAGATGCTTAACAAGAGCTCGTGGTTACAAGCCGTTCCGCAAGTTCACCTCGATATTACCAGCGAATCTTCATACACCTTGCGCCGCAACCAAGACAGTGGCCACTTGTGTACTTGTGAAGTGGGTATTGAGTTACTCAAATCTTTAGGTGAAAGTGAATCTGCCAAGCTCATTGATGATTACTACCAGCATTATCTAAAAGTGTTCCACGCCGACAAGTGTGGCCACGCCCTCAAATAGACCAAGCAGGCGCGCGGGAAGGTAAAAACACATTTCGGGACGAGACAGACACTAAAAACAAAAAGGGTGAGCCATAAGCTCACCCTTTTTACATCGTATTTTCGTTATTGAGCCAACCAGTGTTTCACGTGAAACGCTCGCTCCATCAAAACAAACGCTGAGGTTGACCAAAGTAATACCCTTGCAAGTAATCGACCCCCATGTCTTCAGCAATACGGCACACCTGCTCATTATGAACGAACTCCGCCACCGTCTTAGCATTCAGAATCTGGCATAAGCTCACCAACTGCTGAGCGATCTTGCGCTGCTTTTTATCTTTATCAATATTGCGGATCAAACTGCCATCAAGCTTGATCACCTGTGGTTCTAGCTTCAATATCTCATCAATGTTCGAATAGCCCGAACCAAAGTCATCAACAATAATATTCACACCAAGATCGCGGAAGTGATTACACACCTCAATCAAGCGACCGTAATCCTGAATTTGTTCCGTTTCTAACACCTCCAAGCCAATACGCTGTGGGTGACTGATTTTCTTGATCGCTTGTTCAAGGTGAAGAATGGTTTTCTCATTGCTGAAATCTTGTGGCGCTAAATTAATTGAGAACGAATCGGTTCGCTGACTCATAAAATCGAAGGTGCGCGTTATCATCTGACGACTGAGGCGTGTATAGAGATGGGTTCCTTCAATGATTGGCAAGAACTTACCCGGTGCAATTAACTGACCGTCCTCTTCAATTCGAACCAAACACTCGTAGCTCTCTACCTGATGACTGTGTGCTGAAACTATGGGCTGAGAGCACGCCACAATATTCTGATTAAGCACCGCGCGACTCACGCACGACAGCCAACCAAGTTGCTCTTGGCGATGCTTCTCCAATTGAATGAGTGCCTTGGCGCTCACTAGGTGCTTGTTCTGGCTGACAGCGCTGCGCCTCGCATCAATCGCCTTCAACAATAAGTCATCAATAGAGGTAGTCGGGAAATCTCGACGGCTGGCGATACCCGCACAGATAGACACCGACAAGTAATCAATATCGGGTAAACCGGTAGGCTCAAAATTCACATGCTCGGTTTGATCGGCAAATTCCGAGAATCGCTGATGAATATGTTCTTGGCTCGCCCAACTATCAAACACCACCGCCCACTCACCAATACCGATACTGTAGAGCTGACAGCCCTCATCAAAGAACTGCCACAGCGCCTTTTGAAAGTACTCACTCAAATCATGCAGAAGCTTGTCACCTACTCGATAACCATACTTCTCATTGATCTGACCAAAGGTCGTGACCTTCAAAGCTAGTAAGTGGCTATCACTGCTCATCTTCGACAGTTTCTCACGCAGCACACTTCGATTGGGTAAACCTGTACGGTGATCAATTCGATAGCTTGCCGTCAATGCAGTGGCTTGCTGCTGAATCTTACTCGCCATGCTGTTGTTCATGTCATCGACATCAAGCAGTGCATTTCGGATCAATGAAAACAGAGGGGATATGTTGGTCGCGGGTTGCGTCTCTAATGGCAATACCGCCTTACCCTCGCCTTCTCTAAGCGCAAGATAAGTGAGGCTATGGTGCAAGATTCGCTGTTGGCCATTCTCTTGATAAAGTTCTCCCATGCAGTAAACGCCATAGCTGTCGGCCAATTTTTGGAAAACCTCAACCTCTTGGTTGCCATCAATAAAGTCGATACGAGATGTACAGTTATAAATGAAGAACTGTTCTGGCCTATGAGAGGCGATCTGCTGCACGCCCAGTCGTATCTGCTCTAAGGTCAGTGATGGATGGTCATAACAAAACCGGACCTCATCGCCCACTTGGAACAGGCCGCTGAATTCTATCTCTCCACTTTCCGTTACCTTGAGCGGTAAGTGAATGTTTTGCTCTTTCGGGTCACCGACCATCAAGGGAAAGTTATGCAGTTGCTCAAAAGGCACTTCGAGGCCATCAGCGAGGTAACGATTGTAGAGTTCGCGAACAGGCATCCCATCCAGTTCCAACAACCGGTTCTCTTGAGCACCTGTCACTCGAAAAGTTCGACCAATCGGATTCCATTCAGTGTAGTAACCCTTAGCGATGGAGAGCTCAACACTGTGCAGCGCCAACATCACATAGGCATTTTCATAGCAAATGCCGTCTAACATCACCCATCGCCCATTATCTGTGATGGTCGATGCACCGCCACAGATCGGTAATGAATACATCGACTGCTCAAACGCTGAAAATAGATCTCGGTTATTTATCTGCAAGCGGTCTGCGAAACAGATGATGCTTTGAGTATTATCATTGCACTCAAGCTGTTGCCACATAGCGTGGCTATCGAGCAATGGTTGTTCGCTATATTCGACAATACCACAAGAGTAAGACGTCGCGTCAAAGCGGGTAACAATCAGATAAAGACCTTGGTGCAGGATGACACCTTGACTAATGTAGTCGTTAGCACTGCAACCAATCAATTTGGCATTGGGAAAAGTCGATTGAATCACTTGGCAGGCAGCCAAAACAGAACCTTTCTCGAAAGACGAAAACACCTGAATCAGTAGGCTTTCATGTTGATGAAAATCTATCTTTTCCAATTCACGTTGGGTTTGCTCAATGTCTTGTATCAGGAGAGAAGTCGACTGCATATTCACATTAATCGTTACGTTAATGATTTATTATTGTGCTTATTATAGATAAGGCTTGCACGGAATACTTGCGATCGCGTTATGAATAATGTGACCTTAGTTAGACATCATTCATTCCGCCAAAAAGCAGTCATTAATGGCGGCGCAGTACTTTTATAGCCAGTCGTTACACAATGCGGGAAGCTTTAACTGCTAAAACAGTCGCTTAGGCTCACCGAAGTAGTAACCCTGCAGATAATCGACACCCATTTGCTCTGCTATCTCACAAACCTGTTGGTTATGGACAAATTCAGCGACCGTTTTGGCATTGAACACTTGGCACAAACGAATCAACTGAGAGGCTATGTTTCTTTGTTTTTGATCTTTGTCGATATTACGAATCAAGCTACCGTCGAGCTTAATGATCTGTGGCTCAAGCTTAATGATTTCCTCGATGTTGGAGTAACCAGAGCCAAAGTCATCAACAATGATTCTCGCCCCGAGCGCACGGAAGTGATCACACACCTCAATCATGCGACCATAATCTTTAATCTGCTCAGACTCGAGAACCTCTAGGCCAAGTCGAGTGGGATCGTTCATAGCACTGATGGCGGTCTCGAGCACCTCAAGCGTCTTGTCGCTCAACAAATCTTGCGGGGATAGGTTGATAGAAAATGGGCTTTGCTTATCCGCCATATAACCTATGGTGTTCTTAATCATGTGTCGGCTGAGGCGAGTGTAAAGGTGCGTGTCGGCAATGATAGGTAAGAACTTACCTGGTGGCACAATGGTACCGTCTGACTCCATGATTCTGACCAAGCACTCTTGGCCAATCATTTCGTGCGTAACCGACTCCACAATTGGCTGGGAATAAGTGATGATGTTCTGATCTAAAATCGCACGACTTACACAGCTCAGCCAGCCTAGTTGCTCTTTGCGATCTTCTTCACTCACCTGAATGTCTTTAGCATTGGTGATGTGGGTATTGTTACGTACTCCATAGCGTCGAGCTTCGATCGCTTTCAATAAGATCTGGTCACCACTGTCGGTTAAGAAGTCACAACGACTAGCAAAGCCGCCACACAGAGAAACTGACAGGTAATCAATATCAGCCAAACCATATGGCTCAAAATTTATGTGTTCGATGTCATCGGCGAACTCAACGAAACCTTCTTTTATTTTCGTACTACCAACACTAGCATTGAAGATAATCGCCCACTCTCCAACACCAATACTGAATAGCTCTACCTTCACGCGAGGCTCTTTAACCACACGAAGCTGTAATCGCTCGATAAAGTGATTAGACAGATCGAGTAGCAGCTGATCCCCCACTTGATAACCATACTTCTCGTTAACCTGATGGAAGTTGGTTAGCTTTAAGGTCAGCAGATGTTCACTGAACAGAATCGTATTGAGGCGCTCTTTCAGTACGATACGGTTCGGCAAACCAGTACGCGAGTCAATGCGATAGCTTTCGGTTAAGCGACGCGCTTGTTGATGGAGTTTCTTTTCCATCTGAGTATTCATACTGTCGAGATCAGCGACTGCATTTCTGACTAGGTTAAGCAATGGCGACACGGTTGAGCCACACTGAAAGTCTTCGCAATGAAACTCTTTAATCTCGTCAGACTCGCGCATAGCGATATAAGTCAAGCTGTGGTGCAGTATCTCTTGGCGGTCTTCATTACGGTATAGCTCCCCCATGCAGTAGGCACCACATGTATTCACTATCCCTTCAAATGGCTTGAGCTCAAGTTTACTGTCGATAAATTCAAGTCGAGATACGCAGTTATAAATGATCACCGATTCAGGCTGATGCATGGCTAGCATCTCGGCACCGTGGTGCACCTTTTCTGCAGTGAGCGATGGGTGGTTATAACAAAACTGCGCCTCTTCACCGACATGCCAAGGGCTATCAAACTCAATACTGCCATCATCATTAATACGTAGCGGCGTCGAGATACCCTTCTTTCTGCCAAGTTCTCGATAAAGTGGAAAGCTCATCAGTTGACTAAAAGGAAGGTCTTTGCCATCCGCAAGGTAATGTTTGAATACTTCAATAGCCGGCTTGTCGTTCAATGCGTATAAGCGATTTCCGATTGCGTGTGTGACTCGTAGCTTCATCCCAATCGGGTTCCACTCAGAGTACGCGTCCGACCAAACCTTCAATCTTGGGTTAGTCAGAGCCACAGCAACACAGGCGTGCTGGTAGGTTTGCTCGTTATACATAACCCAACGGCCAAATTCATTCTCATGGCACAGTCCACCAGCTATCGGCAAGGCGTAAGGCAAATTTTCAAAAGCGCTATAAATAGGATAATCACGCCCTTCAACCTGATCGCACAAGCTGATGACCGTTTTGGTTTCTTCTGTAAGGCGCAGCTGAAAAGCTAAGTCTTGGCTGTCTTGATTTGGATTGCCGGAAAAAGGCTGGACCGCAGAGGTTAGATGGGTTTCGTTGAACTCACTGATGATGACTAAGGTGCATGCACTTTCAAGGCAATTATCACAGATAACATGACGAGCACTCTGGCCAATTAGCGTCGCATTATTTAAACGATTGAGGGCAACACCCGCGATTTGACGAGCTAGATCTGAAGATTGAGCTGAGAAAATTTGAATAAGGTACTGTTTGCTGTCACACCATTCTCGCTGATCAAATTGAGCTCTAAATAACGCCTCAGTATTTGCGAGAAATGTAAATGTTTGCATGCCAACCCTTGTTCAAAATCGAGTGAAGTAACAACCCGCAACCACTGCTATGACTGAAATGAATCGATAAAAAGTAGTCGCCAATTATCCTAGCCTAATCAGGCTTTTATAGGCGACTAATGTAACAATTCAATAGCATAAATGCGACACAATAAGCTTACCGAGCCATTAAATTAGTCGCATAAGATCGCTAAGTTGGTCTATTTCAACATCAGGGAGCACACTCGCCTTCGGGGAGCGGTATAAATTGGAACCAGTGTCATTAAACCAGCACGCTTGGAAGCCATTTTGCTTGGCTCCATAGACATCCGTTTTGAGGTGATCGCCAACATGAAGAATATTATCAGCGTCACAACCTAGGTGTTGCTGAGCTTTTTCAAACATATCTGGATAGGGTTTTGCTCTGCCATCAGGGCCGGCTTTAAGGATTAATTGAAAGTACAGCCCTAAGCCAATTTTGTGTGGATCGACATTGCCATTGGTAATCGCAACCAGAGGAATACGTTGGCTAAGTTCAGTCATCACTCGATGCGTTTCTTGAGGGACATCGACTTGATTACGCAACCACAAGGCATGCTCAATGCCCTCTCGAGCCGCTTGCTCTGCTTGCTGCAGAGAGTAACCCAATTGCAGCAAACCACTCTTAATCTGAGTTTCACGCCACACGGTGACATCATGTTTCAAAGCTGGGTTTTCAGATGCGACTTGCTGCTTAATGCCCTGCCACTCTTCAAGCGATAAAGAAGCCGACACTGGGTGCTTTTGATAAAGCCACTGTGCCATCTCTTTCTCAACCTTCATGATCACAGGCCAGTTGTCATACAGGGTGTCATCCAAGTCAAAGGTCATGGCTTTGATGGGCTTTAACCCTCGATAAATTCGCATAGTAAACCCTTTAATCTAATCTTTATTCTTCTTACGAGCTCTCGGGTGAGCCTGATCATAAGCTTGTGCTAAGTGTTGGAAATCTAAGTGGGTATACACTTGGGTCGTCGAGATGTTTTCATGGCCAAGCAACTCTTGCACAGCACGAAGATTTTGGCTCGATTCCAGCACATGCGTTGCAAAGGAGTGACGCAGTTTATGCGGGCTGATGTGGCTCGCGACAGATTGCTTCTTGCCCCACTCTTCCATGCGCTTTTGCACGCTGCGGTGAGAGATACGAGTCCCGAGCTTAGAGACAAACAGCGCGGTTTCACCCGGTGAAGCCAATTCACCACGAACTTTGAGCCATTTATCGACCCACTCTTTAGCTAAACCAGAAAAAGGCGCTTTGCGTTCTTTGTCGCCTTTACCAATCACTCGGATTTCGCCTTGTCGACCCAACACATCTTTCAGATTGATGCCGACCAGTTCTGCCAGTCGTAATCCAGCACCATACATCACCTCCATCATCGCTCGATCACGAATCGACAATGGATCGTCCTCATTCACATCAAGCAGTTGACCCACTTCATCAACATCGAGGTTTTTAGGCAAAGGGCGTTGTTTGCGAGGTGCAGAGACACCTTTGGCTGGATTGGCGGTCATTTCGCCACGCAACACAAGGAAATCAAAGAAGCTGCGCAGTGACGATAAGCGCGTTGCAATGCTGCTCGCTTTCATTCCCTCACGCATGCCTTTACTGGCCAGTTGTCTGACCCACGCCGCATCGACTTGCCCCCAATCCTTTAGCCCTAGAGTGACTAAATGACCGGCCATGGTTTCAAGTTGTTGTTTGTAATTACGTTGGGTGTGTAGGCTGAGTCCCTTCTCGCTTCGGAGATATTCATAGAAGCGAGAAAGTGGCTTTTGAAGGCTGTTAGGAAGAGGTATTTTGGGCTCTAGGCTCATTATTTATCTGCCAAGGTAAGGTGTCCGCCAAATGAGCGACAACAAGTGCTAAATGGCGTAAAAAGAGCGTATCCATATGGGGTTGGAAATGTCCGCCATCTTCACTAGAAAAGGCGAGCAAACCCAATGGAGACTGCTTAGCAAGCGGTAGTACTACATAAGAGCCTAGCTCTGGAACTGGATAATCACCAAACAAATCGTGTCTGTCGGCTTTTCTCAAGCGTCCAAGATAAGCATCTTTGCCATTGAAATGGTTAAGCGAAAACTTAGAGTAACCCTCAGCACTCAACTGATAAAAGCCAGATTGCGAAAGAATACGAACATGAGCCTTAAGCCCAAGATCTAACGCTTTTTGTTCAACGGCTTTTATCACCTGCATGAAGTCACTGCATTTCAGCACTTGCGCTTGCAGATCCATAAACTCATAGAAGGTTTTATCGTTATTTGCTGCCAACGACATCAAGCCAGTGATCTCTTCTTCAAGCTCTTCGATTCGATGACGTTGGCGTTTAAGCTGAACCTCAACCAGAGAAACAGCGCCCTGCTCAACGTTATTGATAGCAAGGCGATCAACCAAATCTTTTCGGTCTTGGAAAAAATCTGGGTTATCACGTAAATATTCCGCGACCACTTCTGCGGTGAGTGCGTCGGCTTCAACGTAAGACAAAACCTATCCTTTATTTTTATGAATATATTTGTTTTGGGTCGTTATTAGCAAGAAAGTTGACCATCAAACACATGCGTTGCAGGGCCGGTCATAAACAGAGGTTTACCCGGGCCTTGCCAGCTAATGTGTAAGTCACCGCCTGGTAGACGAACCTTCACATTCTCAGCCAGTAAGCCTTGAGTGATACCCACTGCAACTGCGCCACACGCTCCGCTGCCACATGCCTGAGTTTCACCCGCGCCGCGTTCGTAAACACGTAGACGAACTTCTTCACGGTTAACGACCTGCATAAAGCCAGCATTAACACGCTCAGGGAAACGTTCATGTGATTCAAGTAGTGGGCCTAAGGTGTCCACATCAGCCGTGTCGACGTCATCAACCACGGTAACCACATGTGGGTTACCCATGCTTACCGCACCACAGAATAAGGTGTGTACATCCGTTCTTAGGATATACGTCTTCTCTGGCTGCTTGGCCTTGAATGGAATCTTGCCGGGTTCGAACTCAGGAATGCCCATGTTCACCGTGATCAGGTCATTCTCTTCAATCTTGAGAACCATTTTACCTTTCTTGGTACTCACGTTGATGCTGTACTTATTCGTTAAGCCTTTCATGCGAACGAATCGTGCAAAACAACGTGCACCATTGCCACACTGCTCCACTTCACTGCCATCCGCATTGAATATGCGGTAATGGAAATCAGTTTCTGGATCATAGGGAGCCTCAACCACAAGTAGCTGATCAAAGCCCACGCCAGTGTGACGATCCGCCAAGCGACGGATCAAATCTGGAGAAAAGAAAATATTTTGAGTAATGCAGTCCACGACCATGAAATCATTGCCCAAACCATGCATTTTAGAAAAGTGGAAGTGCATAACGCTTAAAATTACTCCGGAAGAATGTTTTCAAGTTCCCACAGACTCGTAAGCTCTTCACGCTGACGAACCAAGTGAGTTTTATCGCCATCCACCATCACTTCAGCCGCACGCGAACGAGTGTTGTAGTTAGATGACATCGCGAAGCCATAAGCACCCGCTGAACGAACTGCTAGCAGATCACCTTCTTCAAGAACAAGGTCACGATCTTTACCTAGGAAATCGCCTGTCTCACAGATTGGGCCAACCAAATCGTAAGTCACAGTTTCACCCTGACGAGGGCTCACAGGAACAATATCCTGCCAAGCTTGGTAAAGTGCTGGGCGCATTAGATCGTTCATTGCTGCATCGATGATGGCAAAGTTCTTGTGCTCTGTTGGCTTGAGGAACTCGACTTTCGTTAATAATACACCAGCGTTAGCAGCAATCGCTCTTCCAGGCTCGAAAATCAGCTCTAGATCAGAATGATTGTCTAAGCGAGCCAATAAAGCTTTCGCGTAGTCAGAAGGCTGTGGTGGTAATTCATCACGATAAACCACACCCAAGCCGCCACCGACATCAAGGTGTTTGATGTTGATACCGTTAGCACGTAGCTGGTCGATCAGCGCAAGTAGGCGATCGGTTGCATCGATGAAAGGTTCGATATCCGTTAACTGAGAACCAATGTGGCAATCAATACCATGGATAGACAAGTTATCGAGTGTTTTTGCAAACTCATAGACAGCAGGAGCACGGTCGAAAGCGATACCAAACTTGTTATCACGCAGACCAGTAGAGATATAAGGGTGAGTGTTCGCATCAACGTCTGGGTTGATACGCAGTGAAATCGGCGCTTTAACACCAAGCTCACCAGCTACTTTATTCAGTCGCTCTAGTTCTGGTTCAGACTCTACGTTGAAACACTTAATGTTCAACTCAAGCGCACGCTTCATTTCAGCGGCTGTTTTACCGACACCAGAGAATACAACTTTTGCTGGATCGCCACCGGCAGCAACCACACGCTCTAGCTCACCGCCAGAAACGATATCGAAGCCAGAGCCCAAACGAGCCAAAGTATTCAACACGCCAAGGTTTGAGTTAGCTTTAACGGCATAACACACCAAGTGCGGATGCTCACCAACCGATGAATCAAACGCATTCCAGTGGCGTTCTAATGTTGCACGAGAATATACATACAGCGGTGTACCATATTGCTCTGCTAGTTGTGAAAGTGCGACGTCCTCAGCCCAAAGCTGGCCATCTTCCTGATAGTTAAAGTAATCCAAAGTTCTTATCCCTTATAAATAACGATTTCTGCGTGTTTTCACTTATTGTGATTGTTCGGTTTGCTGAACTTCATCAGGATCGTACAAAGGACCCGTTTGACCACAACCAGAAAGTCCAATAACGGACATCATAAATAGAGCAGCAATTAATTTTTTCATTTTGCATATCGTGATTATTAACTCAATGCCCCCTATAATCGCACCACACTCAGGAAAAGCAATAGGATAGAAAGGATGAACGAGACTGAATTTCATCAGCTGGTCGATATACAGATGCAAAACATCGAAGAAGCTATCGATGAATCAGAGGCAGATATTGATTACGAAGTGACTGGTAACGTGATGACGCTGGAGTTTGAGAACCGCAGCCAAATCATCATTAACCGCCAAGAACCAATGAAAGAAATCTGGTTAGCGTCTAAATCTGGTGGCTTTCACTTCAAGCTAGTTGACGACAAGTGGACATGTTCAAAGACGGGCATGGAGCTGTTTGAGATGGTTAAAGAAGAATGCGTGAAGCACGCAGGTGAAGCGATCGATTGGGTCTAATCATTTGTAAGCAAAACTAAAAAGGAGTGAATCAATCACTCCTTTTTTTAAAATCAATCGGGCTTAGTAAGACTAGATGTTAACTATCTTTGAGCTCCGAGAAGCTAAAGTTGCATCGTTACGATAAGGCACAACGTAAGAATTGCCTTCTTCAGGATGAACGATTTGGTAGTACTGAGGTAGGTTAAAGTTAATCAACTTAGACGACATCTTCGACTCATCTTTTACCGATGTGTAGAAAGAATTCACGCTCGCGATCATCTCATCTTTTTCACCGCTGTACTGGTGGTAGACCTCAACTTGGTTCGACTCGTCCAATACATAAATATTGAAGCCTTTGTCGGTATCTTCGAAAAAGAACTGAATCAAGCCCTCACTCGCAAAACCATCCACCACTTCTGGTAGCTGATACTCTTGCTCTTTATCGAGCATCAGTAAAGGTGAGCCTTTGAGCTTATTGGTTGAGATGCTACGGTAGAAATCGACCGAGTTTTCCAACATCTGTACCGACACACCACGACGTTCGAAGAACAGACCAAACATCTTATTAGCTAAACGAATAGCCTTAAAGCGGCGGCGCTTCTCGGGTTCAATCGGTTTCAATCGTAAATCGATACACTCAGCAAGCAGTTGATACACCATGTTACGCATCACACCACGCAGGTTTTTGCTGTAACAGAACACATCAACCGATTCTGGCGGTAAAGCATCTTGGTGCATTTTGCCAAGCACCGTCTTCAGCGCATCCAGCATTGCCGTATCACCTTGGAAATGCAGCGTACGTACTTCATGCCAAGAGTTACGATAAACTAAGTCGACACTGCCGACTAAGCTCTTACCTTCCTCACCAAAGCTGAAGATATCGGCGTTCTTGAGGTCCACTTTTAATGCACGACCACTTAATTCAGACGTCGGGTCATTTTCAAAGTTGATGAACATCGCTAGCTGGCTTATCTCACACGGGCTCGCCAGTGCTTGCATACTTGGGCGACGCTTACGCAAAGAAAACGTATTACGCAGGTCGCTCACCATTTGATAGAACTTATCGATATCGATGTGAGCGTCACGTACCACAGAGTGCAAACGTGTCGACTCGGTAATCAAGCCATTAAAAAACGACCATGCTACCAACTTACTCAAGTACTCATGGTGCTCTAGAGAAGGCTGACCAAGAATGCGGTGTGCAACCAGTGGCTGCTTATACAAGTACCAACCTGCTTTATTCGACTGACCCTGACGAACTTCGATGAAGCTCAAGTCGGGTTCATGCAGATCCGGAGAGATTTGTGGGTTCAGCAGTGTCACTTTACCTGGCAATACCTCAAACGCAGCGTAAAGCTTACGTGCCAAGATGCTGATATCTTGTGGACTGATTGCCGAAGTGATGTCGTTACGACGCGCAAATTGAATCAGATTACGATAGCTCAGCATCAAGGCATCAAGCAGTGCATGGTGCACCACTTTAACCTGCTCAACCTTCCAGTTACGGCGGTTATCGAGCTCAGCAATGGTTTCATGTCCCCAATTCCAAGATTTAGTCATCTCGGTTAAGGCTTCACGACGCCACGCAACGGAGCCAATGCCCGCATCTCGTGACAACTTCTCGTGGGTCTTAAGATAAAAACAGCGCCTCACCAAGTCCAATCGAGTATGGTCGTTAATACGCTCTAGGTAGCGCGTTACCTTCTCAAGCATCAGATAGTAACTATCCATGCCATACAGATCCGGTTCATCCGCGAAGAAGCGACGCTTGGTATCAATACTCAGCAGTTGGGTGTTTGGGTATTCCCATGAATAGGCTTCTAACAGGATCGCCTTCAAAACCGATTTATACGGTGAGTCGATACTCTTATAGAGCTGCCACAGGTTTGAACCAAAGTACTCTTCAGCGGGAATGCGATTCAGCTTGCCGAAATCGATCCACTGCGAGCAATCAAGATAGCCATCCTGACACAAACCTTGAACATACTCGTCGTAACACTCTTCCATTTCTGGCGGAATGATTTGCCACAACAAACGCTGACCAGCCAAACGAACCGCAGAGCGATAAAACTCATCAAGCAATAATAAGTGCTGTGAAGAACCACAGTTATCGCCGGTCATCTCTTCTGAATGGTTCGAACGGAAACGCTCTTCATCCATCAAGAAGAAGTTCGCTTCTACTCCCAAGGTTTCAGCCCAATCGGTAATCAAGAGACACTTGTTGGTTAGGCTATCGCGAGAGGCGCCATCCATATCCGGGGAAACACACACCCAGATATCAAGATCACTTGAAGTGCTTTGACCAATAGAAGAAGTACTACCCATGGTGTACAAGCCAAGGATTGCTGGTTCATCCGTCTCGGTGAGTTTGCCACCCAGCGTTAATTCGGTATCAGAGACAAATTGCTTTTGGAATTCATTAAGCGTGAAGCTACGAATTCCAAAAGGAACTTGTTGGTCATAATAACCAGGCATCATCGGGTGATTGAAGTGAAGCAGTGCGGGAATAAGGTTGAATACTCGCTGGCCTTGCACATTCATCAACGCCAACGCACGATCAATGCGCTGCTGATTTAGATTGTCTAATCGTTGAATCAAAGTTTGAGTGTAAGCCTGCAAGGTAAGTCCTTGGTTTGAGGTTAAGTGCAGTTCTGTTTAGTTACTGAACGAAAGGAGCAACAAAACGTGATCAATTTAACACTTTTACCCTTAATGGTAAAGCAAAGGAACCCGTCATACTGGTCAATTCCTTGATGACAGAAAGTTAAACTCACGGCGCCGTAGTGTCCTCTTTATTGACTATTTCTAATAATAGCCCATGTTTCAAATGAGATACTAATCACACTATTTTGGTGAACTCATGAAAATCTCTCAGCTATCAAAGTATGGAATGATCAAACAGTAAGAATTCTCGCCTCATAATGGTAGGATTAGGCTATTACAGAACCTATATCGGAAACACCATGACAAATTCAGCACCAATCCGTATCGCGACCAGAAAAAGCCCTCTTGCCCTTTGGCAGGCATACTTTGTAAGGGATACACTGCAAGCTGCTCACCCTGGTTTAGAGGTTGAGTTGGTAACTATGGTGACCAAAGGTGACATCATCCTAGACACTCCGCTTGCTAAAGTGGGTGGTAAAGGACTGTTCGTTAAAGAACTTGAAGTAGCCATGCTAGAAGGTCGTGCTGACCTAGCGGTTCACTCAATGAAAGATGTACCTGTCGACTTCCCTGAAGGTCTAGGTCTGGTAACAATTTGTGAGCGCGAAGATCCGCGTGACGCTTTCGTATCAAACACTTACAACAACATCGACGAACTCCCACAAGGTGCTGTCGTGGGTACGTGCAGTCTGCGTCGCCAATGCCAACTGTTAGAATACCGCCCAGATCTGATCATCAAAGAGCTGCGCGGCAACGTTGGTACTCGTCTAGGTAAACTCGATGATGGTCAATACGATGCGATCGTACTGGCTGCTGCAGGTCTTAAACGTCTAGAGCTAGAAGAGCGTATTCGTAGCTTCATCGAACCAGAGCAGTCTCTCCCTGCTGTTGGCCAAGGCGCTGTTGGTATTGAGTGTCGCCTTGATGACGAGCGTCTGATTAAACTCCTTGAACCACTGAATCATAAAGACACGGCTGATCGTGTACTGTGCGAACGTGCAATGAACCTTACCCTAGAAGGTGGCTGTCAGGTTCCTATCGGCAGCTACTCATTATTAGATGGCGAAAACATCTGGCTACGTGCATTAGTTGGTGAACCGGACGGTTCTAAGATGGTTCGTGGTGAGATCTCTGGCCCTCGCAAAGATGCAGAAGCACTTGGCGTGACTCTGGCAAATCAATTGCTGGATGATGGCGCGAGAGAAATCTTAACCAAGCTCTACGTTGACCAAGAATAATCATGACAGTGTTGGTGACTCGTCCCGGTTCAGAGGGACAATCGCTTTGCCAACAACTAGCGGATGAAGGGGTTCAAGCAATCCATCATCCGCTGATTCGTATCGTGGATAATCCCAACTCTGCGGATTTAAGCACCCAGCTTAATAACAGCGATATCATTATTGCAGTCAGTCACCACGCCGTGGCGGCTGCCCAAAGCATCCTTTCAAAAACCTCATCCATTTGGCCTACTTCGCCGCTTTATCTTGGCGTTGGTCAAAAAACTGCGCACGTTTTAAGCAAAGTCTGTAAACAAAAAGTAAACTATCCTCAAGTTAGTGATAGTGAACATCTTCTTAAACTTACTGAACTTAATGGCGTAGAAAATAAGTCCATTTTGATACTACGTGGCAATGGTGGGCGTGAGCTCATTAGGGATTCTCTACTCAATCGAGGTGCACAAGTCTCTTATTGTGAGACCTACCGTAGAGAATATATTCCTATTAGCGACCACAATACCTATCAAACATGGATAAACAAAAAAACGTCCAAAGTTGTCATCACTAGTCAGGAACAATTGGAGTATCTCTGCTCAATTACCCCTGATGAGTATTTGGCTTGGCTTTCAACAAGACATCTATTTGTCCCAAGCCAGCGCATTGTAGAACGAGCACAACAACTCGGCTTCTCGAATGTGACCAATACTCACAGTGCTACGAACCAAATATTACTGGCTGCTCTCCGGCCCTAGCTAGAAACAGGAAATAAGCATGACAAGCAAAAAAAATAATGAGCATATTGAACCTGAAAAGAAACAAGATACTCAGCCAGTAGTTGTTGAAAACGAAAAAGCTGACTCTACAGAGACAAAACAACCTGAGCAGAAGCTTGATGCCTCTGCTTCAAATACCGCTAAAAATGAGCAGCCTCAAGCTGAGCATAAAGAGCAAATAGAGAAAGCAGAAAAGCAAGGTAAGCGCGGTGTCAAACTAGGCGCTATTGCGATCGCTATTTCAATTATCTTCAGTGGCGGTATCGCATTTCAAATGCAGCAAAAGAGCGCTGAATACTCGGCTCAAATAGCCGCTCTTCAAGCACAACTTCAAAATACCCAATCTGCGGTAAATAAAGACCTACAAACCATCAAGCAAGAGACTATCCAAGAAGCCTCACACGCGGTGGAGAAAACTCAGGTCGTGCAATCTCAACAGCAGAAGAGCATTCAAAGCCTGCAGTTAGCAGTGGCTGACGTGAAAGGTCGCCGCCCGAATGACTGGTTACTTGCCGAAGCCGATTACCTTGTGAAACTAGCAGGACGTAAACTGTTCCTCGAGCATGATGCCGTTAGCGCAACCAAGTTAATGGAAAGCGCCGATCAACGTATCGCAGCACTGAATGACCCGAGCTTAGTGTCACTGCGTCAATCAATGACCAATGACATTACCAAGCTTCGCACTATTCCTCTGATCGACCGTGACGGCTTAGTTCTGCGTATCACAAGCTTGCAACAGCAAGTCGATACACTGCCGCTTGCCAATGCGATTCTTCCGGAAGCTGCGGTTGTTGAGAAAAAAGCGGTATCGCAAGATATTAATGATTGGCAGAACAACCTGATGACGTCGATGAAAGACTTCTCAGAAAACTTCATTACCTTCCGTAGTCGTGATGGCGAAGTTATCCCTCTACTCTCTCCTGAACAACACTTCTACCTGCGTGAAAACATCAAAGGTAAATTAGAAACCGCGATTCGCGCCGTCTACAAAGAACAAGGTGAACTCTATAGCGCAGCTCTTAATACCGCTAGCGAGTGGTCGAAAGCGTATCTAAACCAAGATAACAACTCAGTGATTGAATTTGAGAAAGCGATTAAACAGCTAAGTGAACAGAACATCTCTGTGAAATACCCTGTAAAGCTTGAATCTCAAAATGAGTTGTCAGATGTGATACGTGAGCGCCTACGTCGTGAAGTCACCGTTATGACCACGGAGGAAAAATAATGATTCGTTGGATTTTTCTTTTTCTCGTTCTAGGTGCTGGGTTAATTGTTGGTACTCAGTTCTCTGGTCAACAAGGCTACGTTCTGATCTCAATTGCGAATAAGACTATTGAGATGAGCGTGACAACACTGGTTATCTTTGTCATTGCTCTTCTAGCGGCTCTATTCGGCTTAGAGTACCTATTTAAAAAGCTTATGTACGCAAGCTCGACAACTTGGAACTGGTTCAGTGTTCGTAAGCTGAAACGTTCTCGTCGTTATACCAATGAAGGCATTATCAAGCTACTTGAAGGTGACTGGAAAGGCGCTGAGAAGAAAGTAACTCGTTGGGCTAACCATCACGACATGCCTCTACTTTGTTATTTAGTCGCTTCTCAAGCGGCACACGAACAAGGTAATACAAGTGAGCGAGATAAGTACATCGAGCTTGCTAGCCAACAGGACGACTCTCTACTAGCGGTTGAGCTAACTAAAGCTAAACAGCAAATCAGCGAGTCAAACTACGAAGCTGCATTCGATACACTTTCGACCCTAAAAGGCACATACCCTAATAACACTGCTGTACTTGGCCTGTTAAAAGCCACTTACTTGCAACTGAAGTTATGGCAGCCATTGCTAGAGTTAACTCCTAAATTAGTTAAGAACAAACTTCTAACAGCTGATGAGCAACGTGAATTAGAACAGAAAGCACAATGTGGGCTACTTCATGATGTGGCACAACAGCAAGGTAGCGAAGGTTTAATCAGCCATTGGAACAAGCTTTCAAGAAAACAGAAACAAAGTTCGCACCTTGTATCCTGCTTTGTGAAGCAACTTATCGCTCGCAAAGCTGACTCAGAAGCCTTCACTGTGATCAAAGAGAACATTGCAAAGAGTGGGTCAAATGAACTCTACATGTTGCTTCCAGAGCTGAACCTAGCCGATCACCACCCAGTAGTGGTCATGCTAGAACGTGCAATTAGTAAAGACAGTGGTAATGCCGAAGCACACAGCGCGCTGGCTCAGTTCTACTTAAGAGAGCAGAAGTGGGCGGAAGCACAAAGCCACTTCGAAAAAGCCCTAGCACTTCGCTCAAATGTTTCAGATTACGGATACCTATCTGACGCACTAGAGAAGCAAAACTTAACGAAAGCAGCTCACGAGGTTTCTCGTAAAGCGCTCGCTCTAGTTCAACCCGCTTAACTCTAAGCGACTCAAACTAAGCCGATGTCTAGCATCGGCTTTTTTGTATCTGCTATTTAACCCTAGATAACTTCTACAATAGCTATAAACCAAGCTCATCAAACACTTACCTGCCCAATACCAACTAACCATGAAATTGCTCAACTGGGCTTCTCAAACACACGGAGAACGACTTTAGTTGTGTCTGTACGTAGTTTTACCATTCTTATAAACAAGTCCTTATAAGAGGTTCGAGAGGAGTCATAGAGAAAAGTGATACCTTGAAGTTCAAGAACAAATGGAGATCAGCTTGAGAGAAGGCGCTTAAAGATATTTACCCGCAGACAGATGCCCACTTAAAGTCACGTTGAATTAACAATTAAATAGCCATCAACGTTCCAACTATAAACCGTTATAACCGGGGAGTTCACGTAACTGCCTGTAGATTAATCTATTAAGTAGAGGGAGATAGCAAGAGTTACCGACCAACAAAACCTTGTTATTAGAAACGAGGCATCTTTATCAGCCAGTTCAAATTAGTAGGAGATAGAGCTCTCAAGACGCTCAGGAAAAGTTAATCAACGAACCAATAGCCACAAGTATAAACTTACGTAATCAAGCGCTGCTAGAGAGAGCAGAGCTTAATAATAAGTGTCGGAATATCAGAGCTCGTGATCAACGTAAAGCGCCTCTACAAACTCTGAGACGAATAATAAGACTCATACCAATCCGGAAAATTAACTGATCAGGTCAATCCAATCTCTTGTACACACTTTTGTGACGCGATCTTTGCACTCAAGAAATCCATTCCAAGCGCTACAGACCTTC
>NZ_JBFSUL010000046.1:0-41215 GCF_041467395.1 Vibrio sp. 10N.247.310.98
CTACGGAGCTTTGCTGTTTCGGCATCAATTTCTACTGGACGTTTTCGCCAGTAGTTATAACTGCTTCGATGAACATTGAACACTTCACATAATATTTTTACGCTGTGGCTCTGCTTGAGTTTCTTGATTATCAAGAATTGTTCAGTGAGTCCGACATCAACAGAGCCGTGGCTTTTTTTAATATTTCATTATGCTCTTCAAGGCGAGCTAACTTCTTTTTTAATTCACGTATTTCAATTTGCTCAGGCGTCATCGGCGATGCTTTAGGTGCTTTCCCCTGACGTTCCTCTTTTAGTTGGCGAACCCACTTATCCATCGTGGACTTCCCAACATTCATAGCTTGAGCAGCCTCTGTCACAGAGTGGTTCTGATCTAGAACCAGTTGTGCCGCTTCTAATTTGAATTCAGCGCTAAATAGTCTTCTTGTACGTTTTGTCATAGTGTCACCTGTTAACTTATGAGGTGATGATATCACCTCTAACTAAGTGACCAAATTCAGCGTACCACTACAGTTCAACCTTATCTTCTTTACACTCGATCAGAGGTACCCCACAAGCAGATTCGACTGTGATGAGCTTCCGATCTTCAGTGTATTTCTTCTTACCAGATTTGATATCTGCAACATCATTCTCAGTTTGAGCAATCATCAGCATTTCATCACGCTTAGCATCAATAAGTGCTTTGCCTGTTCTTCTTGTCTGCATTGGCTTGAGTGCACCGCTAGTCCCTTTGTCCACACTAGCCCAGAACTTCTCAATTAGCTTAGTTGGAAACATACCTATACCTTTGATTATGTTGGAGAAACCAAATCTTACCCAACATAATCATTACAGTAAATATGACTATTCACATAAATGATATCCTGTAGTGATAGAATGAACCTGGTCACTAACATAGAGGCCTTAAGATACCTGGTATGATCTTTTAAATACTAATGTAGAAAGTACTACTCGCTAATGTCACACCCAAAACAAAAAGGGATTGGTATCTCTACCAATCCCTTCCAAAGTTCTCTAATACTTACAAGCTCTCAATTGCCTTTTGAACTGCAGGGCCAATCTGACGCTTACGTGAGGTTACGCCTTCCAAAGTCAGCATGTCGCTTGTTGGTTCAGCATTGAACGCCGATTTGATGACTTGATAGTCACTTTCATCCACCCACAGTAGATTCGCTTCTTTGTTCTTCGTGTCTGTGATTGAGAAGAACAAATGGTCTAAGCCGTTCTCTTCTTTATAAGACTTCATCGCTGCCAAAAGCTCGTCTTTACGGTCAATCAGTTGTTGAGCGGTTAGCGTTTCAGCGACACCGATGCCCACATGTTTGCCGCCGTACTTAAAGTTTTTGTAATCCAGCGTCAGAATGGTTTCAGAAGAAAGGTGGCTAAGATCTGACTTAGCAACCAACATCTGTTGACCGAAGTCTTCGATATCTGAAATGCCTGCAACCTTCGCCAGCTTCTCTGCGTATTCACGATCATGATCTGTTGTAGTTGTTGATTGGAATACCACTGTGTCAGAAAGAATCGCACCCAAGCCAACACAAGCGAGGTGTTTAGGTAATGTCACATCGAGCTTTTCAGCATTGTCAGCCAGTATAGTTGCAGCTGAACCCCAACCTCGGATATCCATCTCGACAATCTGCGGGGTGTTAATTGGAGAGCCACCAATCGCATGATGATCGACCACTGCCACAATGGATGCTTGATCAATAGTTGGTGCTAATTGAGTGACTTGGTTGAAATCCACCAGCCCTACTCGGTATGAAGAGTAATCTGTCTCTACGCGTGGTGATTCAGCATTGCAGTAATTCAAGATGAAGGTGGATTCTGGATTAATCGGCTCTGGTACTGTCGCTGTACCGCCATAGATATGAGCCGCGAGCATCGCAGACATTACCGTGTCGCTGTCTGGGCTTAGGTGCCCTGTCCATACGAGATCTTCACTGTTTTCATTGGCAGATTGTTGAAGACTGAAAGCATAGCTTGCTGAGCTAAAAGACATAATTAGGGCTGCAACGACAGGGGTTAGCTTCACGGGTATTTCCTTATTTGAATTCGATATAGAAGCCCATAAGCTAAACACCAAAAATTTCAGAACCGTGTCACCAATATTTCAGTTTTACTTCAGTAAGTAACTAAATGTAATTGCCCTTAGGCTTTCACTGTTAATCACACCAAAGCTCAACTTGGATTAGGTTAGCTTTTCATTATTTCACAATGAATTTCAATGAACCCTAATGATAAGAAAGCTAAGACACTGATTTATTGACCACATAACATCATCAACCCACATACTGAAAATAAGATAATCTTATTAAAAATGGATTATCGAAAGGCACAAAAAAGGCTGCAAAAGCAGCCTTATCGAGTAAGCATAAATATGCTATTCAATCATCGAGATCGAGGTTTTTTTCCTCCCCTTCCCGTTGCTGGTAAGGGATCGTAGATGTCAACCAAGGGAAGGTTATGAGGGGATTCTAGTGCTTGTATCGAAAGGTGTCACTGTCATCAATGATCTCAATTTTGACTTTTACTACGCCTTTCTTAACGTCACCAATTTGAGAAAATGCTTTGTGGGAAAGGTCAATCACTCGGCCTTTTACATAAGGGCCTCGATCATTAATTTTCACATCAACAGACTTGTTATTAGTTGTATTGGTCACCCTCACGATAGTGCCGAATGGCAAGGTTTTATGAGCCGCAGTATTCGCATTCATATTATACGTCTCACCGCTTGCTGTGAGCCTTCCATGGAACTTATCGCCATACCAAGAAGCCACTCCCACAAGCGCATGTGAATTGGCATAGCCCTTTGTTTTTGAAGTATCGACGGCCGCATGTGACGAGCATCCGGCAAGCAAAGTAATAAGAAAAGCGGCAAAGATAAGGTTTAGTTTTTTCATGCTATTTCAGTAGATCTTCTTCATGTAATGTTTATCTATTTTCATTGTAGTGCGGTTCAGCAGTATTGAACTGAGTATTGTGAGTTCTCAGCGAGGGCTATCACCAGTGTGATTGCGCAATGTTTTCATGAAGAGTGCTTTCTTCCGTCATATTCATGAAAGGTTTTATATTCAAAACGTCAACTTTAACAACGCTTTAAATCTGTTGATTTATCAACCAATTCTTATGAAGAAGCACTTAAATATGACTCAAACAAAAAAGGATTGGTATCGCTACCAATCCTCTTTAGGGGTGTTTCGGTTTTTCTACCTATGGAAGGCAGTAACGCTATTACTCGTAATCAGTCGCGTACGTGTCTTCATACGTATGTGAGTAAAATTCGAATAGGTTGCCAAACGGGTCTTCTAGATAAACCATTTGCGCTTGTTTTAGTTCGTCTTCTGGGTGGTAAGGCATGATGTCCATACGAACCTTACCGCCAAACTCTTCAACACGCTTAATCGCTGAATGAAACTGCTCTTTAGGAAGCTGTAGACAGAAGTGGAAAATGCCCAGGCGAGAGAAATCAACGTTGTGACGCTCTTCACGGTCAACCATTTCGAACATCTCAACACCGATACCATCAGATGTTACTAGGTGAGCAATGTTGAAACCTTTGAAGCCTTCACCGAACACAGCGATACACATGCGGCCGATTGCTGATTCGCGCTCTTCCATCACTTTAGTGTTGTTCATTACGATTCTTAGACCTAGCGCTTTTGTGTAAAACTCGACTGCTTTGTCCATGTCGCCAACCATGATGCCTACGTGATTCATTTTCATAACTTTCTCCAAATTCTCTTTAATTCTGTATTTTTCGAAGACTCGCTTCGGTGTTTCGTTTCGATGGAGAGAGTATATGGAGATACGACGATTAACTGAAATTATCATAATTTATATTAATGATAATTTTATGTTATTTACCAAGTTAAGTGAGATGCCAACACGTCACACAATAAGTTAAAGTTGAGAGCCACATATGTCATGTGGCTCTAGTTAAACATCCTTAGTTCAGCACGAAGAAGCCCGTTACGCTTTACTGGTCTGTACGACGTTCGAAATCTGCTTGGCTTTTGTTTCAGGCACCAAAGACATCAACCCGGTAGTCACAAGCGCGGCAATACCAGACATGGTTACAGGTGACCCAAATATGCTTTGCACTAGCTTGGGTGCTTCTTTCAATAAATCCGGCACTAGCATCACCCCAAGCCCTAAGCCTAGTGAGATGGCAATCGTCATAATTCTGCGGCGATCCAGTTTTTCATTGGCGATGATTTTGATGCCCGCCGCAGCAACCGTACCGAACATCACTAATGTCGCCCCGCCCAATACTGGCTTTGGAATCGTCATTAAAACCGCACCTAAGATGGGAAATAACCCTAACAGAAAAAGAATCGCGGCAATGAAGTAGCCAATGTAGCGGCTCGCGATTCCGGTAAAATGAATCACACCATTGTTTTGGCTGAAAGTCGTGTTCGGAAAAGTATTAAATACAGCGGCGATAAGCGAGTTCACACCGTCACCTAGCACGCCAGCCTTGAGTCGATTGATGTATTTTGGCCCCTTTACGGGCTGTCCTGAGAACATACTGTTGGCGGTAAGGTCGCCCGTCGTTTCAATAACGGTAATCAAGTAGATAAAAGCAATCGGCAGGAAGGCTTGCCAATCAAAAGCGAAGCCATATTTAAATGGGACAGGGATACTCAATAGCGGTTGAGATGCAAAAGAAACCATAGACGCTTTACCCATCAAAATGGCAACGCCCCAGCCAACTACCAACCCAACTAAAATCGACGACAGCCTAACCATATTATTGTTACTCAGGTTAAGCACGACTATGGTTCCGAGGACGATGGCACCCAACATCAGATTGCTTCCAGAGCCAAAATCTTCGGCGCCAACGCCACCCGCAATATCAGTAACACCGACTTTAATCAAAGAGATACCTATCGTCGTGATAACGATTCCAGTCACAACGGGCGTGATAACGACTTTGAGCTTTTCGATAAAGCGCGATAGTACGATTTCAACAAATGCACCAAAGAAGCAGACACCGAAAATGGTAGCGAGCATTTCATCCGGACCACCGCCATTCGCTTTAACAAGGAAGCCCGCACCTAATACAGATCCTAAGAACGCAAAGCTGGTTCCTTGGACACAAATCATCCCTGCACCAACTGGCCCTATTTTTCTCGCTTGAATGAAGGTACCGACCCCAGACACCATGAGTGCCATGCTGATCAGATAAGGAATGTGCTCACCCAACCCAAGCACACCGCCAATAATGAGTGTGGGCGTGATAATACCAACGAAACTGGCTAATACATGCTGCAACGCTGCGTAACTGGCAGCTCTGACTGATGGTCGATCGTCTAATCCGTAGATCAATTCACTGTTCTGTTCCATGTGACTTCCTTTATGTATTTTTTATTGTATACAATTTACATAAAGACAATAGAGCAACATATATGCCAATGGTTTAACATCATACTTATCAATCAGTTAAGTTTCATCTCTAGCCAATGCTGCACTATAGAGCAACACAGTCGGCTTGTTTTAGTGCAACGAAGAACACACAAAGCACTCGTTTGCTCTAGTTTACTCGTTACCTCTAACCAAATACCGCAGACACAAAAAAAGGATTGGTATCTCTACCAATCCTCTTTAGGGGGTGTTTCGGTTTTTCTACCTTACGACAGGTAGATGGCGTCTATTACTCGTAATCAGTCGCGTACGTATCTTCGTATGAGTGAGAGTAGAACTCGAACAGGTTGCCAAACGGGTCTTCTAGGTAAACCATTTGTGCTTGTTTTAGTTCGTCTTCTGGGTGGTAACGCATGATGTCCATACGAACCTTACCGCCAAACTCTTCAACACGCTTAATCGCTGAATGAAACTGCTCTTTTGGAAGCTGCAGACAGAAGTGAAAGATACCTAAGCGAGAGAAATCTACTTCATGACGCTCTTGACGATCTTTCATTTCGAACAGCTCAACACCGATACCATCTGAAGTGACTAGGTGAGCAATGTTGAAACCTTTGAAGCCTTCACCGAACACAGCGATACACATGCGGCCGATTGCTGATTCGCGCTCTTCCATCACTTTGGTGTTGTTCATTACGATTCTTAGACCTAGAGCTTTCGTGTAAAACTCGACTGCTTGGTCCATGTCACCCACCATGATGCCTACGTGATTCATTTTCATAACTTGCTCCAAATTCGTTTTAAATTCTGTGCTTTTCGAAGTCTAGCTTCGATGTTTCGTTTCGATGGAGAGAGTATATGGAGATGTGACGATTAACTGAAATTATCATAAATTATATTAATGATAATTTTTTGTTATTTACAGATTTAGCATCAAATCCCAGCTCGCTGAAAGAAGCCATGCCTGCCCTTGCCTACTTACCTACTTAGATACATAGATACATAGATACATAGACACATAGATACACACACCAATAGAGATAAGCCCAATGTAGAGAACAACCTAAAGAGCATAGCTACTTAAATTGGGAGTTGTTGATGTTTGATGGCTTTTGTTAATTGTTTTTGTTGATAGCTTTTACCGATAGCCTTTTCCTTTCGAAGATAGGATTCGCCTATTGAATCTATAGAAATGTCCGATTTCACTAATTTTCGGTGGCAATGCAATATATCTACATCGACGCGGGATAGCGTTAAACACTATAAATTAGAAAGAGAGTCAAATCATGATCAACACAGAAATCAAACCATTCAACGCAACAGCATTCAAAAACGGCGAATTCGTAGAAATCACTGAGCAAGACGTTAAAGGCAAGTGGGCTGTATTCTTCTTCTACCCAGCAGACTTCACGTTTGTATGTCCAACTGAGCTAGTTGACCTACAAGACAAATACGCAGAGCTTCAATCTCGCGGCGTAGAAGTTTACTCAGTATCAACTGACACTCACTTCTCTCACAAAGCATGGCACGATACTTCTGACAAAATCGGCACTATCGAATACTTCATGGTAGGCGACCAAACTGGCAACATCACAAATAACTTCAACGTTATGCGTGAAGGTCAAGGCCTTGCAGACCGTGCAACGTTCCTAATCGACCCTGAAGGCGTTATCCAAGCAATGGAAATCACAGCTGAAGGCATCGGCCGTGACGCAGAAGACCTACTACGCAAGGTTAAAGCAGCACAATACGTAGCCGCTAACCCAGGTGAAGTTTGCCCAGCTAAATGGAAAGAAGGCGAAGAGACTCTAGCTCCATCTCTAGACCTAGTAGGCAAGATTTAATCTAAGCCTAGCTAACAAGAATAGCTAAACGGTTCTACAGGCGCGCTTCGGCCCCCCTCCTAAAGGGCAGTCGCGCGCCACCCTTTCAAAACATCAACACCACAATATTTGCCGACTTGCGCCCCCTTTTTATTTTCCTTTTTCAGCAAGAAGGTATTGGTCAATACCAAGACACAGAATTTAAGAGCAGGCACGATTATGTTAGATCAAGCAATGAAGCAGCAGCTAAAAGCATACCTAGAAAACCTAAAAACCAATGTTCAGTTAGTGCTTAGCCTGGATGGCAGCGACACCGCGAACAAACTTCAAGATCTGGCGAATGACATCTCGTCTTTAACCGATAAAATTGAAGTGACTCGCGATGACAGCGCAAGCACTCGCAGCCCTATCATGCAGGTCGTGAACCAAGAGAAAGGCACCGCGATCGGTTTTGCCGGTTTGCCAATGGGTCACGAATTTACGTCACTGGTTCTAGCACTGCTTCATAGTGGTGGTCACCCTATCAAGCTTGAAGCGGACGTAATCGAGCAAATTAAAGAACTCGATCAAGAGCTTAATGTAGAGATTTTTATCTCGCTCTCATGCCAAAACTGTCCAGAAGTGGTTCAAGCCTTCAATATGATGTCGGCGATTAATCCTCTGGTTAAGACAACGATGATCGACGGCGCAGCATTCCAAGATGAAGTGAAGTCTCGCGACATCATGGCAGTACCAAGTGTATTCGTTAATGGTGAGCTATTTGGTCAAGGCCGTATGTCACTGGCTGAAATCCTTAACAAGGTTGATTCAGGCGCAGCGGAAAAGAAAGCAGCAAACCTAAATCAACAAGCACCATTTGACGTGTTAGTTGTGGGTGGTGGCCCAGCAGGTTCTTCAGCAGCAATTTATGCAGCACGTAAAGGCATTCGTACTGGTGTGGTTGCTGACCGATTCGGCGGCCAAGTGATGGACACCATGGCGATTGAGAACTTTATCTCAGTAAAAGCGACAACTGGCCCTAAATTAGTGGCAAGCCTTGAAGAGCACGTAAAAGAGTACGGTGTTGAAGTGATGACTGAGCAGCGCGCTGCAAACATCATTGCAGCAGAAGACACTGAAGACGGCTACATCCACGTTGAGCTAGAGAGCGGCGCAACACTACGAGCTCGCACGGTTATCACAAGTACCGGTGCTCGCTGGCGTGAAATGAACGTTCCGGGTGAGCAAGAGTACCGCAATAAAGGCGTCGCTTACTGCCCACACTGTGACGGTCCTTTATTCAAAGGTAAGAAAACAGCGGTTATTGGTGGTGGTAACTCAGGCATCGAAGCGGCAATTGATTTAGCGGGTATCGTTGAACACGTAACCGTACTTGAATTTGCAGACACATTGCGTGCCGACCAAGTGCTTATCGACAAAGCGAACGCAACACCAAACATCGAAATCATCAAGATGGCACAAACAACGCAAGTGATTGGTGATGGCAACCGTGTAACCGGTCTGGAATACAAAGACCGCAACACCGATGAACTTAAACAGATTGAACTCGCAGGTATCTTTGTTCAAATCGGCCTGATGCCAAACAGCGAATGGTTGAAGGGTTCGAAAGTTGAGCTCTCACCACGCGGTGAAATTGAAATTAACGCTCATGGCGCAACATCAATGAAAGGTGTGTTCGCAGCGGGTGACGTAACAACCGTACCTTACAAACAGATCATCATTGCGATGGGTGAAGGTGCGAAAGCAAGCTTAGGTGCATTTGACCACCTAATCCGTAACTCAGCTCCAGTTAAAGAGGCTGAAACCGCTTAACCTTTACACTGAAAAGCTTAAAGCTTTTAACTCAAGCTCCTTAAATATTTGTTAACTTAATTCTTTACTGTTAACGACTTAGTCGACATTTAGACGCCACTCCTATGGATTTAGGAGTGGTTTTTTTCTTTGTGATTTACGCCGGTTGATAAAGCATAAAGGCAACCACCATTGCTAAGCTTCCACCCAAGCAGCGGTTCACAAACATCATCTGTTTTGGTGATTGCAGCAACTTTTTAAGCATAGTGCCGCAATAAGCCCACACCAACATGCACGGTACACCCGTGATCACCATGCCAGCAATAATGGTCACCACTTGAATCAGATAGTCTGCGTTCGGAGTGATGAACTGAGAAAACACAGTTAACGAAGCAATCCAACCTTTAGGGTTTAACACCTGCACCAGCACACCAGACATGAAACCTGAACGATTGTCGGTAGTGCTTTCTTCGATTTGCATGTTCGCAATCGACCACGCCATGAACAGCAAATAAGCCGCACCCGCGTATTTCAAAATGTTGTATAGCTCTGGATAAAGGGTAAATAGGCTCACCAAACCAACACTAGAACCCGCCAGTACGATGATGATGCCAACAGCGTTTCCAGAGATAAAAGGTAAAGTCGCAGCAAACCCATAACGACTTGAAATCCCAAGTAATGCGATATTGCCTGCCCCAGGGGTAATTGCAATTGATGTTGAAAATAGCAAGAACGCCAGCATTAATTGAGAGCTCATTTCCTCTCACTCCTAATAAGTAAAGTATTTATAGGGAGAGAGTTTACAGATTCGACTAGGAATTAAATTGCTATATAGGCTAATATTAAGCCAAATTTGAGCAAGACTTTTCCAAAATAGCTATGAAACAGAAAGAATCCACCAAAGAAGTGTTAGATGACACAGATATCGCCATCTTAGGACATATCCAACAAGACGGGCGCATGAGTAACAGTAAACTCGCCGAGAAGGTAAACCTCAGCGAAACCCCATGCTGGCGCCGTTGGAAACGCATGGAAGAGACGGGTTATATCGATGGTTACGCAGCGAAGCTAAACCGCAAAAAGCTGGGTTTTCATGTAGCAGGCTTTACTCTTGTGACCTTGGGTAACCACGAAGTTGAAAACACAGAACCGTTCGAAGAGTTTGTCGCCGTTACCGATTGGATTCCGATGTGTCACTGCATTGCTGGCGGTGCCGACTATATGGTGCAAGTGTTAGCAAAAGATTTGGAAGAATACTTTGAGCGTATTAGCTCAATAAGACGAGTAAAAGGCGTGAGTGCGATTCAATCCAACATCTCAGTGAAAGAACTAAAAAACAGCTATCAGCTTCCTCTTGAGGACTAGTTCACTTCTCCTGACTGCCCTGTTCTTTCAGCAAAACAAAAGCCCAGCTCCCTAGATTTCTAAAACTTAGGGGCTGGGCTTTGTTTATTTAGGTTCTAGGAAATGAGCATACGTTAATTCCCCACACCACCGGTTTTCTCAGCCGGAGATTCTGGTGTGACTGGCGGCCACTCTTCGAAGGTTGCTAAGTGTTGCTGAATAGCGGCTTGAGCAGGGCCAAATGCCCACATTTTCTGTCCCATCCATTTCAAGTACATTCCAGACTCTTCAGCTGCTCGCTCGTAAGGATCACGACGCAGGTTGAACAGCAATGGTGCGTTAAGTTCTTCTTTCGGGCCACTCCAACCGTGATTCTGAACCACGAAGTGTGCCTTCCAATCTCCTACTCGAACGGCTTGTAGCTTATCTCGCTCGTAATAGTAAATATCTTTACGGTTCGACTCGCCTTTTTCCGTCAACATATCGACTTGGTTGTAACCATCGAGGTGCGCTTTAAAGCCATCGTGACCTTTCAGCATTTTCTCTTTCAGGTCTGTTGGACCACCAGCCGCAGCGACAAGAGTGGGTAACCAATCCATACCATCAAAGATGCCATTGCCTACAGTACCCGCTGGGATTTTACCCGGCCAGCTAACCAATGCAGGGGCTCTTACGCCACCTTCCCAAGTTGTGCCTTTCTCACCGTGATAAGGTGTCATACCGCCATCTGGCCAAGTCATGATCTCTGGGCCGTTATCGGCAGTGAAAATGATGATGGTGTTGTCAGCAATACCGAGTTCTTCCATCTTCGCCATCATCTCACCGACGTGATCATCAAGATCTTTCATGACCACTTCTTGGAGTCCCCAACCGTTTTGACCGAGCATCGCTTCGTATTCAGGTGACAGGTGCGTCCAAACGTGACCGCGTGATGGACAGTACCAAGTGAAAAATGGCTTATCCGCTTCAACCGCCCTTTCGATGAAGTTGATCGCGTGCTTATTTACTTCATCATCTAGTGTGCGCATACGCTCGATAGTTAGCGCGCCATCGTCTTCAATGGTTTGTCCGCCTTTGCCATCGGATTTCGCGTAAATCACATTGCGAGGCGCAAAAGCATCCAACGAACCGTCTTTTGGCCAGTCTGGATCTTCGGTGTATTCCATCGCATTCAGGTGATACAACCAGCCCCAATACTCATCGAAGCCGTGCATTGTTGGTAAGAATTCATCACGGTCACCCAAGTGGTTTTTACCAAACTGACCAGTCACGTAACCCATGGTTTTGAGAATTTCTGGTAGTGTTGGCGTATCCGCATGCAGCCCAACAGGCCCACCCGGTAAGCCCACCGTGTGCATACCCGTTCGCACTGGTAACTGCCCCGTTAAGAATGCAGAGCGCCCGGCCGTACACGATGGCTGCGCATAATAATCTGTGAGTAGCATGCCCTTTTCAGCAATACTATCGATGTTTGGTGTTTCACTACTCATCACACCATTGTGATAAGCACTCAGGTTTGAGATCCCAATATCATCCGTGAAGATAACAAAAATATTCGGTTGCTCTTGTGCTGACCATGCCGATAGCGAAAAGCTACTCAACACACTCATCACAACAAGGTGGAAAATCCTTTTCATAGAATGTCCTTATACTGTTTCAGATTGCTCTTTATGAATCATTTTTAAACCAACTAAACCAAAGCCCAACTCCAATATTAGATAAACAAAAAGTAGCCAATGCGGCATGCCATCCACCACCAAACTGATGACTCGTCCGGCAGCTAAACCCAACATGAATACCACCAAACTATAGAGCGCTGGCAGTCGATACTTTTTGAACAGTGCGCCAAACACCCAAAACAACGCCAGAGCCAAATAAAGCCCCATCACTGCACGAAAGATATGAGTAACGTTGATGGGTGTGGCGTCGATACCAAATAGATAGTCAAGAGAGACTACGGGGGCATAACCATAAGACAGTGCAATAGGTGTTAAACCTAAAACTGCAACGAACAAGAAAATACTCTGTGGCTTCATACCCTAACTCTTTTAACTTGGCTCATTTCAAAAAACATAGTCTACAATCAGCAATATACAAGTTGCATATATGAAAATTGCCCCCCGGAAGGCACATTCATAAACTTGCTACTTCACACAAAAGATAAGGATATCGATATGGCTAAATGGCGTTACCTAATCGCATCAGTATTAATGGCTAGTTCAACCGTAAGTGCGCAAGAAGCAAGTACACCGATGGATACAAAAAAGTGGCAACATAGTTTCGAAATCTACGCGCTCGCACTCAATATTCGTGGAGACAGCACCATTGGTAATTTGTCAGCAGATGTTGATGTTGATCCTTCATTCATCATGGATCATCTTGATATGACCGCAATGGTGCGTTTAGAGGGTGACTATGACAATCAATGGGGCTATTACATTGACTACAGCTTCATGAAACTAAGCGGAAAAACAAACTCGGTATTAGGATCCAACGCAGAGTTATTAAGAGGCAACCTTGATATCCGACAAGGTGTTTTAGATGTGAAGGGTTTTAAGCGCTACCAATACGATTTTGGCACGATTGATTATCTGTTTGGGCTTCGTTGGTGGGATAACGACATTGATACCAAGCTTTACGGTTCAGGTGGTAGGTTAAGTGTCGACCGATCACTTGATGAAGATTGGGTTGACTACCAAGTAGGTGTGAGATGGATTACGCAGATCAATAAGGATTGGAAGTTTCACGCAACCATTGATGCAGGGCTTGGTAGTGACACCAACTTTACCTCATCTCTCTTAACTGGCGTGCGATACCAGATAAACAGTTGGTCTGACTTAAATGTTGCCTACAAATCAACTTGGGTTGATTACGAGAACAAGGGGACCTTTGAATACGATACCGCATCGCAAGGGTTCCTGATTGGTTGGGCTGCTCATTTCTAGTCAAACAATAAGAGGTAAGCCTGATATCGTTAGGCTTACCTGACAATGTCAATCTTTCAAGAGTTAATGCCGGTTTTAACTAACGAACAAGCAAAACTACCCATCAACGACCTAGTTATTCACAGTGTTTGGAACTACGCACTCTTTCTTCATGATAGTTAAGCCGGCCTCGAGAGTTTCTGTCCAAGCTTGTTCGACGCTTTCATCGTAGTGAGGGTCATATTTTTTAACTGTATTGAGTAACGAATTGAACCACTCGTTGAGTTCTTGCTCAGAGATATCCATTCCTAAATCTTTATGTCGCTTCCCAAGCTTTTTTACCGAGTTTCGTACGCTCGGCAGACCCGCAGAGTTATAGATAAGAATGATCGAGGCTTTAAGCATCTTGGTTTGTTGCTCTAACCCTATATTTTCAAAACGTTCTGAAAATCTTGGATTATGCTCGCAAAAATCCGCCAAAAACGTTTCGAGAAATTCTTGGTCAATCCGGCAGCGCTCAAAACTTTCATAAAACAGTTCGTTCGGTTTCATCTAGCCAGTCCTTTGCAAAATTTTGAGTTATCGGGAAGCTAACAAGTCCAGAGCCGCAACTTAGCCAACTCCGAACCATCAATATGATCTAAGTATACGCCACTGTGGCATAAAATGAACGATGGCATAACGTAAACTACGGCATAAAGTGCGTTGCACAAATCTTGTTTCCATCAGGATCTCGCAAATAAGCCATGTACAAGCGACGCTCGTCAGAACCTCTCGCTCCGGGGCCATTTTCAATGCTGGTACCGCCATTTTCGACGCCAACTCGATGCCACTCATCTACAACTTCGGGAGAAGACGCAAGAAAACCCACCGTCATACCGTTGCCGTGAGTCGCAGGCTGACCATCAATCGGCTTCGTTAAGCCCAACACACCCGTTTGGCTAACGTAAACACAGCGCCCTTTGGGATCAACAGAGCCTTCGCTATAACCAAGCACTTTCATGATTGGGTCATAAAAAGCCTTCGCGCGTTCAATATCATCGGTACCGAGAAAAACATGGCTGAACATAACTAACCTCTTCTTTTATTGAAAGAACCATCTAAACTAGACCTATAATTCGTGTTTGTCTAGGCACGCTATTCGGTCACAACTGTTGCTTAACCCATTGAGCAAACACCTGAAACTTAGTTCGCTGTTCCATGCCTTTCGGGAACTCAGTTAGTCTGTTCAACAATTCGTTGTGCGCCCTGCCCTTGGTCATGCAAGATATCATCAGGATTTAGCAAGTTGCACTTTTGCATACTCAAGCATCCGCAACCGATACAGCCGGTTAAGTTCTCTTGTAGCGATTTAATCTGCGCCATTTTACTGTCGAGTTGCCCCTGCCACTTCTTAGCAACGCGCTCCCAATCTCGCTTAGTCGCGGTATGGTTCATCGGCAGTGTCGATAATTCTTCGGTGATCTCTTCCAGCGTGAAGCCTATCGACTGCGCGACTTGGATCAACGCAATTCGTCTCAACATCGCCGACTGATAACGGCGCTGATTTCCGTTAGTACGAATCGAAGCAATCAACCCCTTGGTTTCGTAAAAACGTAACGCCGAAGGAGCCACGCCACTGCGCTCAGCCAACTGGCCTATGGTGAGGTATACGATGTTTCTCATTACGACACTATCCTTGAGATCATAAATATTTAAAGCTTACTTTAACTTTAGAGTAGCGACCTATTGTTACCTTAACCAATTAATGTCCTTAAACTTTGACAACGGGCGCAATGAAAAGCAATCGTGAACATGGCTGCTTTGTTTTATTGTGGTGTTCTCGCTCTCTAAATCTGACTCATGATCGATTTCAGGCTCTCGGCCATTTCGGCATTGATGATCTCACCCGTTTCTACATTAAAGTTGTCGTAGAAACTTGGCACCGACATCGACCCCTTCACATCTGCATCAAAGTAAGGTGCCGAATTTACCGCAGACGACAACACAGAGTTTGCGCCGCCTGGGCCTGGTGATGTGGAGAGCATCACAACAGGTTTGCCTTGGTACACTTTCATGTCGATTCGTGATGTCCAATCAAACAAATTCTTAAAGGCTGCGGTGTATGAGCCGTTATACTCTGCAAAAGAGATGACCACAGCATCTGCTTCGCCAATCTTGCTAAAAAAGCGTTGAGCGTGTTGATGAACACCTGAATCTTGCTCTCTTTTCTCGCTGTAAATTGGCATCTCGAAATCATTAAGGTCGAGCACCTCGACTTGCGCGCCTTCGACTAAACCTGCGGTGCACGCTGCAAGTTGTTGATTAATTGATGTTGTACTGTTGGTCGCGCCAATCGCTAATACTTTCATTGTTGATCCTTGTTCATTTTTCTCACCTTTTTGCACTCATGACTTCAATTACGGAGCTCAAAATTCATAACTGAAGATTCGTAACGTCTGTTTGATAACATCAAAACCTGCACTAGGCGACAAGGTGATAGATTGTGTTTTTAGATTGGGGATGATGATAAAACCTCAAGTTAACTTGAGGTAAAGCGATATTTTCAAAATATAGGAAATAGTTTAAAAACACTTATAAAGCAGTTGATTATGAAAGGTTTAACATAGGTTGGCATTACACAGGAAAAAGTCAGCACACCCAAAATACATTGAGTGTGCTCTATCGAAGTATTATTTACTTAAAGTGATTTAATGGACAGACACCAGAGTAAGCGACACCGGATAGCTCGGCCACTTCGCGATTCCATGTTGCCAAATCATGAGGGTTAAATTGATTCAAATGATCATGCCCACATGCCCTCGCCATCACTTGCATTAATTCTGTCGAGGCTTCAAAGAAGTTCTTAAGCTGGTTCGATGCTTTCTCGACATTCAAACGCTGACGTAAATCGGCTTTTTGAGTTGCAATACCAGCAGGGCAATTATTGGTGTTACACATTCTCGCCGCCACACAACCTATCGACTGCATGGCACTGTTTGAGATAGCGACACCATCAGCACCAAGCGCCATCGCTTTTACGAAATCCATCGGCACGCGCAAGCCGCCCGTGATGATCAATGTGACTCTGTCACTGACCCCTTGTTTATCGAGATACGCTCTAGCGCGAGCGAGTGCTGGAATAGTGGGAACACTGATATGGTCACGGAACATTTCTGGCGCCGCCCCTGTACCACCACCACGCCCATCTAAGATGATGTAATCGGCACTGGCATCAAGCGCGAACTGAATGTCTTCTTCGATGTGATTGGCACTTAACTTAAAGCCAATCGGGATACCGCCTGTCACCTCTCGAACACGGTCGGCGAACTTTTTAAAATCCTCGACCGTGTTAAGGTCGACAAAGGTGGGTGGAGAAATCGCTGCCGTGCCCGCTTCAATGCCACGCACCTCCGCGATCTTGCCTATGTTCTTCGCGCCCGGTAAGTGCCCGCCCGTTCCGGTTTTGGCACCCTGCCCGCCTTTAAAGTGGAAGGCTTGAACGTTTTTGAGCTTAGCTTCATCGTAACCAAACTGAGCACTGGCTAATTCATAAAAGTAGCGAGAGTTCGCCGCTTGCTCTTCGGGTAACATACCGCCCTCACCGGAGCAGATACCCGTCCCTGCGAGTTCGGCACCTTTCGCCAATGAGACTTTTGCTTCTTCAGATAGCGAGCCAAAACTCATATCAGACACAAACAAAGAGATGTCCAATTTGAGTGGCTTCTTCGCTTTGGGGCCAATAATCAGTTCAGTTCCAACGGGCACATTCTCCAGCAAAGGCTTGGTGGCCATTTGCGCGACCATCACTTGAATATCGTCCCAGTGAGGCAATAGATGTCTTGGAACGCCCATGGAGGTCATTGGCCCATGATGTCCAACCTTGGATAAACCATCACGCGCCAGTTGATGAATAAACTCGACGGTAGGTTCTTCTTTGGTTGCGCTCGCAGCTGGCGACAAATCTGGCGCAGCCGCTTGAATGTGAACCTCCGGGCCTTCTTGCCCAACTTGTTCCGCTGTGAACTGTTTATGAGTGCCATCGCAGAAAGGAAGGTTGTTGGAATACTTACAGCGACAAAGGTAGGCGTCTCCGCTCTCTTCGGCGACAAAGCTTTTCGGTTTGAACCCCGTACCAGCATGAGAACCGTCACAAAACGGTTGGCTTTTCGATTTCCCGCAGGTACAGAAGTAATACTCTTCTCCCTCTGTCAGCTCGATTTTGACGGGTTTGTTATCCGCGATTACTGGACTCTTCATAGTTCGTTCACCTTTTCTTTTTTATGATTTGATGACTGAAGCGATGACTTGCTCGCAAGAATAAAGTAAAGGTGAGATACGCGGCTAATTCAATAAACGGATGAAGTAAAGCGACTCCAGTCGAAAGCCTGAATCACCATCAAACCGATAGCCATCGTGCTGATATTCATATCTTGGTTTTATGCCTCAACAATATCTATTCTGTCTAAATAATGGAAAACCACTTTTAAAGACCAACACCAAGGCTCTCATCATTAACTCAAGTTTTAAGTTTGTAGGGTTAGATCAGACAAACTGAAATTTTGTTATATAAAAATTGAGCTAGAATTATCTCAGCTTCCAAAGGTAAGCCAGAAATACAAACGGCAGTACGACAATTAATTTCAGCTGAAATAGGTAAACACTTTAACCTTTCCAGCAACAAAGAGAGAAATCATGAAAAAATCATTCAAGAAAGGCCGCATAAGCGGACTTGTTAGTATCGCATTGTGCCTAGGTGCGTCAGGTGCTTTTGCCGCGGATTACGACCTAGTTATCGAGAATGGACGAGTGATGGACCCTGAAAGCATGCTGGATGCTGTATTAAACGTCGGGATCAAAGATGGTCAAATCATCAAAATCACGGCAGAAAAACTCGACGGTGATGAGACAATAGATGCGACAAATCAAGTGGTTGCCCCAGGTTTCATTGATACCCATTTTCACTCGCTAGATGGTTTATCTATCAAGCTTGCAGCCCTAGATGGTGTAACATCTGGTATGGATCTGGAAGTCGGTGCGATTCGCGTCGGTGAGTGGTATGAAGAAAAAGCGGGTAAATGGCCACTGAACTACGGTACTGGTGTCAGCCACGAAGGAGCTCGTCTTCAAATCCTAGATCCTGAAGTGAAAATTACAGGCCCACATGATGCAACTACGATTCTTGGCTCGCTTCGAACTGAAGCGGCTAAAGACGGTGTGAGTGGCTGGTCTGAGACCAAAGCTGATATCGAGCAGATGAACCAAATCCTTTCTGTTCTTGATCAAGGCTTTGCAGAAGGTGCATTGAACCTAGCTTCAACAACCGCTTATATGAAAGATGGTTTGACGGCATTTGAGATGTACGAGTCCATGAAAGTCGCAGCAAACTGGGACCGATTTGTATCATCACATACCCGTTTTCACGCTAACCCTTCAAATCCAGAAGCACAGCTGGGTTTTGACGAAATCTTTACCAATGCGATGCTTCTCGACTTACCATTTTTGATGCTCCACAACAACGACTTCGGTTGGTGGGAAGTAGAAGAAAAGCTAAAGCTTGCACGAGAGAAAGGCTTAGTGATGTGGTCTGAATACTATCCATATGATGCGGCATCCACTGCGATTGGTTCATCTTTCCTTGTACCGGAGTCTGTGGAAGGGATGTACAACGCGAAGTATGAAGAAATGATGTACGACCCAACACGCGATAAATTTCTGACCAAAGAAGAGTATCTGGTCATTGCCGCTGAAGAACCGGGTCACTTGGTGGTTCTGTTTAGCCCTGCACGTAAAGATTGGATGAAATACTGGCTACAAATTCCAAACATGACCGTTGCAGCAGATTCTATCTATTCAGGTTTAGGTACTGATTCTTGGGATGCCGATCCAACAGAATATCAAGGTCACCCTCGAACTGCGGGTACTCGAGGCAAAGTATTACGTATGGCACGTGAAGAAGGCGTACCATTGTTATTCACACTTGCTCAAACGTCTTACTGGGCAGCAAAGCATCTAGGTGATGCGGGTGTTGAATCAATGAAAGTTCGTGGTCGTATGCAAGAAGGCATGGTTGCTGATATCACCATTTTCGACCCAGAAAACGTAACCGATAATGCGACTTACAAAGCCAAAGAACAAGGCAATCCAACAACCGGTATTTCTTATGTCATCGTAAATGGTGAGCAAGTGGTTAAAGAAGCTGAGTTCCAAAAAGTATGGGCAGGCCAACCCATTCGTAACACACCTTCGGATGAATCGCGATTTGAAGGATTGAGCAAAGAAAAGTTCTTGGAAAACCTAACAGTACCAACGATTTCTATCGATGACTCGGGTGCCTCTGGCAATCCGCAACTATAGAAAAAGGTGAGGTAATCATGATCAAAAAGGCTATATGTGCATTGCTACTCACGGGTTCGTTTTCAGGAACGACAAGTGCAACTAGCATCGATGATATGGGATTTGATGTGTCTAGTTTTAAACAAACAGGACAACAAATATCTGTCAAAGAACCGAAAGCGCCAACGTTAGTTCAGGAGAGTAAACTGGCCTCATATGTAAGCGAAGTCGGCGTAGATGTCGCCAATTTGTCTCAGGTGCAACTTGATGATTTGATCGGAAGTTATGACCAATTGCCATCAGCGATATTTTGTGATGAACACCAAGAGTTCGAGATTCAGATATCAAGTACGAATATCTGGCAAAGAACGAAACTGATGAAGTTACGACAAGCGATTGGAGACGATCTACCTAACGCGCACTAATATGCCCTCATAACAGCCAGTGATTTTTACTGGCTTTTTTTTCATCTAATAAACCCAAGTTAGAAGTATTCATCATAAACGTGTTGGATGTATTCATTAGCAGCAGTAACGATAGATTCCCTTATCCCTTCAATGTGCAAAGAGTGTGGGCTCCATAATGAAATGGGAATCTCTAACCCTTTTTTAATCTCAGTAGGCTTGAGCTCAATTAAATTTTGCTGCACGAATTCAGAGTAAATAACAGAGCGAGGAAGTAACGCCCAACCTAAGTCTAGCCGAACCAATTGGATCACAAGCGCAAGTTGGTCAACAAGCTCATAGTTAGCAGAAAGGGTGACTTTATCTGCCATCCCTTCATCGATTAATGATTTCAAGATTAACTGCTTAGATATTTTTAACTTAGAGAACAGTTCGTTTGGTGGCGTTTTACTCAGTTCACTGCCTTTACTTGCGAATGGGAGCAGCGTAAGGGTTTCTAGGTAAACCGCGTGAAAGCTATTCATCGCCCTACTCTCATGAGTATTCAAAAAACCGAAGTGCAGTGTCCCATCTTCAATCCCCTGCTCAATCTCCTTTTTATTCATGACCAGCATATTGACTCGACAACCTGGAAAGTCTTTTTGTAATTGCATTCTGATATCAGCCAAAATGAGCTGTGGCATAAAGCTTAGATAACCGATATTGATGGTTTCTGGTTCGCCTTGGGAGATGTTGAGCGCTATTTTATCAAAGGCTTTTAGCTGCTCAACGGCTTGCTTGGCATAGCGGTAAAGTAATTTACCTTCTTGTGTTGCTTCAACACTGCGACCTTTGCGCTCAAAGAGTGCGACATCAAGAATATCCTCTAAATTGACAACAACTTGCCCGACGGTACTACGGTGTTTATCTAGCTTAGCGGCTGCCCTGCTAAAAGATTTTTGCTCGTAAACCGTCACAAAGGTGGAGAGTTGCTCGAGGCTGAAATTCATAGATGACTCCAATATTCAAATAATGCTTTATTACTTTCAAATCAATCACTTTGACGTGATGAGTATAGACAGAACATGCATAGGTTACGACTTCCACCTCAAAAAAAAACAACAAGGTTCAAATAGTTTGTCTGATCACGTCAGACAATAGCAATTCTGAGTTTCCATTAAACGTTTATATCATTCCGGCTTATCTAAACAACCTATGTGAAATACCGATACGAATACAAAGAAGACTTTATCCAAAGCGGTGGATTTGGCATCAACAACCAAACCGCGATTGGTGGTACTGCTGCGGCATTCCTGAACGTTAAAACTGGCGACGATGGCACTTTTTTCACCTTCAATCCGGAATACACATATATCGACGGCGATCTTGAAAGCAGCACCTTGAAAACAACACTCCGTCTAGCAACACCTTTATCACAAGATAAATCTCGCTGGGGAGAGCTTAGAGTTGAGAACACTTATGGCGAAGTAACAATCAAGTTCAGTCATCCAATCCTAAAGTAGATACATCATTATTTTTGCACTCAGCGTATTTGATTAACCAAGCTGAGTCGTAATTACTAAGAGGTTAAAATGAAACATCTTTTGAATATGTCAACGATTGCTCTGATATTGGCATCAGGGGCAACAACCGCTGAAGTAATGTCAGTAGAGTCCTCGACTTCGCGTTCACATTACGATTCATGGAATGAAACCAAGCAAAACCTTCAAAAAGAGCATGGCTTACAGTTGGGCATGGATTACAACATGCTGAGTATGGGAGCGATTGATCCTCTTGGGGATGCATCTGCTGCGGCAGGAGCATTAAGAGTCTTTGGTCAATGGGATCTTATAGAGACAGAAGATGGAGACAAAGGCGGAATTGTATTCAAGTTTGAGCATCGACATAAATACACAGAAAACTCCCCGAAAGAATACGGTTTGGCCGATCTCGGTTACTTAGGTTTTGCTCACTCCTTATATGGTGATCAAGGCTTTAGAACCACTCATTTATTTTGGCGTCAATCTCTACTGCAAGAACAGATGGTGGTTTACGCTGGTTTCTTAGACATGACGGATTACACCGATTTTTATGCGTTAGCTAGCCCATGGAATGACTTCAACAGTGGTGTGTTTACTTCCGGAAGTGGAACGATTGGTGGATTGCCTGATGGTGCACTGGGTGTTATGGCCGGCGGTTTTTTCTCAGATAGCATTTATGGCTCGGCCAGTATTCTTGATGCTAAAGGCAACGCTTCTGACTTAGTTGAAGGAGCCAAAGAGCTCTTTGACACAGGGGCCACTTGGAAAAGCTTAGAACTCGGTTGGACACCAAGTAAAGATATGCTGTTCATCAGCAATGCTCATATCAGCCTATGGCAGCGTGACGCAGTTGGAAACGATGATGAAGGTTACGGTATCAACCTGTCTCTATCAGGTTTAGTGGCTGAACGTTGGTTGCCTTTCATTAGGGCTGGATGGGCTCAAGATGGCGGAGCCATGTATGACGCCTCAGTAAGCGCCGGCTTTGGTTACATTCCTGCACAGAGAAACCAAGACATGTTTGGACTGGCAGTTAACTGGGCAAGCCCAATGGAGAGCACAACGCAAGGGTTGGACTTAGACGACCAATATACAACTGAAGCGTATTACCGAGCTCAAATCACACCATGGCTGCAAATTTCTCCAAGTGTGCAAGTTCTGAATCACACCGCGGTTGATCTGACCAATGGCTTCGACAACATCAATTTAATCCAGAATAAAACCGATGTGGTATTTGCCCTAAAAGCAAAATTCGAGTTCTAAATTAAACACACGTACAAATGATATTAAGGAAAATATCGTTATTAACCTTGCAGGAGTGCTAAATAAATTTCGAGTAAAAAATGAAAGTAAAAATATTCTTGGCGATACTCTTAGGTATGGCTTGTAATACTGCGACTGCGGAAGCAGAAAAAACAAGTAACGATCAAGTACAACGAATTATTCTTGTTCGACATGCCGAAAAGCCAGATGACGGCCTTGGTAACCATTGCTCCAACTGCGATCCAATATGGCATGCCCATCAACACACAATATGGTTGGAATGACTTTGAAGTTATTCTTAGATAAATACCGTAATGCAGATCTTTTACTGGCGTGGGAACACATCAGCATTGGAGTGCTTGTTACTTTGATTAAGCATCGCTTTGATAACGTTGACCCAATCCCAGAATGGCCAAATTCTGATTACGACATGTTTTTAAGTTAATCATCGATTGGAGTAAACCGAGTGATCTGACAATCAATGTTCATAAACAAAAGTTTGGAGACATCTCGACTGAATGCCCTAGCACCAAATAAGTTGCTGGTTAATGGCTTTTATCGAACAACAATCAGAAGAGTGAATTAACCTCAGCCCGAGTACACAATAACAAGTTACTCCGTACTCAGGCAAAAACTAGTCAACCTTTAATACAACAAGCCTCTAATCAAACAATTCGATAACCAATTTATTGTCTTTAATCACTAGATTGGGTTCCGATGACTTAATCAACGACTCTTGAACCTTGTTGCTGTCGAGTTTGTAAACCGGAGACTGGGACAAAGCAAAACCTATCATCGATACAGCTGGTTTGAGTAGTGTCTCTATTTCAGGCGAAAGCTGTTTGCCTTTTTCTTCAAAGCGCTCTAGTCGCAGCGACTTTAGATACACCTCGCCACTCTCCTTGTCGTATTCGGGAATCGCGCTGAACTCTAAGTCTAAATCCAACCCCATATTAGGCATATTGAACACTTGAACTTTTGCATTGGTATTCGCCAACACGGACACGCGCTGTGCATCGGCTCGACCAATTTGCACTTCTAGATCATCCACAGCCACTTGTGCGTACATCACACTTTGCACACCAACCTCTTGCTCTAACATCACTGAATCTTGTAGGTAGTTCGTCATTTCTTGTTCAGTCACGCTATAGCTAACACAACCACCTAGCATTAGGGTTATGAAGGCTATAATGAAGCGGCTCATTGATTTCGTTGTCATTGGGGATCGACTCTTAATATGTAATTGCATGGAACGGATTTTACCTCGAGATGGCACTGTAAAATAGTCGTCACAATTACAGTGTCGGATAACTGAGCAAAATGATCCACCTAATCGGTGATTGCGTATAGTTTGTAATTGGTAAAAATAGTAAGGGAAGCAATGACTTCATTAACGATATTTTACGATGGGACATGCCCGTTGTGCGCAAAGGAGATGGCGGCACTTGCAAAGCATGATGTCAAGAATAAGATTCAAACCATCGATATCTACAGTGAAGCCTTTTCAGACTACCCTCAGATTGATGCCGACGCAGCCAACACCGTTTTGCATGCACTGGATGAGAATGGAAAACTGCTGCTAGGTTTAGACGTGACCTACCAAGCGTGGCGCTTAGTAGGAAAAGGTTGGCTATACGCCCCTTTACGTTGGGCGATATTCAAGCCAGTGGCCGACTGGTGTTATCTTCGGTTTGCCAAGAACCGATACAAAGTCTCTTTCTGGTTAACCGGAAAGTCGCGCTGCGATGGTAACAGCTGCACAAAATAGCGCTTGGTTAAGACATACCACTTGCGACTTTGTAATACACCACACCAAACAGCGCAGCAAAAACTAAAACGGTAACCGCGACTTTTAACCAAATAAACTTCATGTTTTGTCCTTTAAATTCTGTTTACTGTTTCGCGAGACAAGTTACCACAACAAAACATTCGGTTGGGTAATGATTTATAGAACTTTGTAGTGAGTCTTGATAACTAAGTGAGAACCTTTATGTCGGCAAAAGAGAGAAACCTTCCCACACATCGAATTTCTAGATTCAGTAAGTTCGCTTCGTTGGCGACAAGAGTCGCGGGTAACGTGCTAACGGAAGGCACCAAACAAATTGCACAAGGCAACAGGCCCAAAGCAAAAGACTTACTGTTAACGCCACAAAACATTGCTCGCCTGACCGATCAACTCGCACACCTGCGCGGTGCGGCTATGAAGTTAGGACAGATGCTATCAATGGATGCGGGTGATGTCTTAGAACCAGAGTTAGCCGACATTCTCTCTCGCCTGCGCTCCGATGCCGATCCACTGCCAACAAAACAGCTCAATCAAGTGTTAGAAAGCTCGCTCGGGAACCATTGGAAAACCGAATTCCTGTCCTTCAATTTTAAACCGATCGCCAGTGCATCTATCGGACAAGTTCACCAAGCCTATAGTGATGCTGGGGACAAACTCGCAGTCAAAGTCCAATACCCCGGCATTAGAAAAAGTATCGACAGTGATGTAGATAACGTGGGCACGCTGCTCAATATTGTTGGCTTGATACCAAAGTCGGTCGACTACAAAGGCTTGTTAGAAGAGGCAAAGAAACAGCTCCACGATGAAGCAGACTATGCTCGCGAAGCTGATTACGCAACTCGTTACCATGATGCATTGAAAGAATACTCTCACTTCGTCGTACCTAAGATTCATCCGCAAGTCTCTTCAGAATCGGTGCTCGCCATGAACTTCATCGAAGGCGTCTCGATAGAGCAAATCGAAAGTTACGACCAAAGCACACGTGACTTTGTAATGCACAGCTTACTGGAGCTTCTGTTCAGAGAGTTGTTCGATTTTAAGATGGTGCAAACCGATCCCAATTTCGCCAACTACCTTTATGTTGAAAACACCCGACAAATTGGCTTATTAGATTTCGGAGCAACCCGTGAGTACAGTGACCGCTTCAGCGAGGGTTATCGCTTGGCCTTTTCCTCTGTCATTAACAACGATGAGCAAGTGCTCAACCGAGCTTTAGAGCAAATAGGATTCTTTAGCGAGACAATTCTTCCCGAACAACGCCAAGCGATTCTAAATCTAGTGAAGATGGCCTGTGAGCCGATGTTAGTTGACGAAGAGTACGACTTCAAAGCCAGTGGATTGGCACAAAGGCTTCGTGAAGCAGGCACCATTTTGAGCATGGAACAAGAGTATTGGCATACGCCGCCCGCCGATGCGCTGTTCCTGCACCGAAAAATTGGTGGCATGTATCTATTAGCGGCTCGCCTTGGTGCAAAAGTGAATATCAGTCGCTTGGTCGCTCCATATCTTATCTCAGAGAGCAAAAGCACAACTAAAAGCGCGAGTTAATGAGACAGTAAATAATACGCAAAGTGATCATTTCATCGTGCTCAAGAGTAATAACCATTACGCCAACTAAAATGAGCCAACCCTATGAAATGTTCACTACTTTGCTCAACCGCACTGATTACAAGCCTCACGAGTTCCATCGCCTTTGCAGCGAGCTGTCCCGAAATACTTAATGGCAAACAGCGCTTGTTAAACTCAACCGAAGAAATCGCCTTGTGCGATGAGTTTCAAGGCAAAACTCTATTGGTGGTAAATACAGCGAGCCAATGTGGCTTCACTCCGCAGTTTAAGCAACTCGAGCAACTTCATCAAACCTACAAAGACCAAGGCTTCACGGTTATCGGTTTCCCAAGTAATGATTTTCGCCAAGACAAGGGAAGCGAAGAGAAGACGGCAAAGGTTTGTTACCTAGACTATGGCGTGACCTTCCCAATGATGGCGCGAGCTTCACTGTCTGGTAGCAACGCCAACCCCGTGTTTACAGAGATACAACAGCAAGCGGGCGTAACGCCTAAATGGAACTTTTACAAATTCTTGATCAGTAAAGAAGGTAAAGTCGTCGCCACCTTCCCTAGCTCCACATCTCCAGTGAGTGCCACGCTCAAAAACGCGATTGAGCAGCAGTTATGAAGGCGGATTACATGGCAACAACTCAAACCCGTAACACCATGGCCAAACTGGGGTACATGGGGTTAATTCCGTTTTTATTCGGTCTTCTCCTTTCGCTCACCGACAGCCAATTTATGGGGATAAGCGGTGAAACGCTGTTCATCACCTACAGCGTGGCAATTTTGAGTTTTCTTTCAGGGATCTTGTGGGCAAATGGCATCGAAAACTTTGAAAGCCAATCAAGTAACAAAGCACTTCTAATAAGCAACGCGATTGTGCTCATCGCTTGGCTGGCAGTATTGCTTGGCGAACAAAAAGAGCTAGTGACAACTCTGATTCTCATCTTTGGTTATATTGCGGTTTGGCGAGCTGAAAGGACGATGAGAGAAGAGAACCAGAGCCAAGGTCCTGATGGCTACTTTGATATGAGGACTCGGCTGACCTCTAGTGTCGTGTTAATGCACGGTATCGTGATGCTAACCTAGAGCTACGAGATTGTCTTTGAAGTGTGAGCCTTTGATTTAGTTAAGCGCCTTTGTTAAAAACCGTTAGCAACAATCTAGATGATGAGCTTCATCACTAACCTCGGCTCATCATCACCAAAGTAGTTGTCTTCTTGCTTGATGGTAACGAACCCCATCGATGCATAAAGCGCACGAGCCGATGTGTTATTTGGGTCTACAGTGAGCAAAAGCCTAGCATCTCGAGGCAACTGCTCAACCGCCTGTTGCATCAGTTTCCGGCCAACTCCCATGCCACGATAATTCTGGTCTACAGCCAATGAGAGGACCCAAAACTCATTCTGCTTGTCTGTGGTTGTCGTTAAGGCATAGCCAGCAATCTTTGAGTCTTGCTTAGCAACCAATAAACCTTTTCCCCAGCAATCAAAGGCCTGACGAAAGAAAAACAGCGGATAGGCGTGAGCGCCAAACAAAGCATGTTCAAGCTGGTAGATATCAGCCAGTTCTTGTTTTTCCGCACAAACAACATTCATAGATAGACCTCATTTAAACCGAACCTCAAGTTTAAACATGCAAACTCAAAGGTGCTATTAACAATATATCAACAGCCTAAAGGCTTACGAACTACCTTAACGAAGATGCCACTTAACTAACGCCTGAGGAGTAGATTAGGTTACTTATGTTTTACTGTCGAATAACCAACAAATTTGCGCCAGATAACGCAAGAAAAACCGAGCACGCTTTGTTGAAACGTTTTGCCATTTGTGGCTTAGAGAACCAGTTTCTGAGGTATAAGCCAAATGCCGCGTAGATCGATATCGCGAGCATTTCTAATACAAGAAACGTGCTTCCTAAAACAAAGAATTGAGTATTTACGTTCGCTGAAACATCGACAAATTGAGGGAGGAATGCAGTAAAAATGAGTATCGCTTTTGGATTGCCCGCCGCGAGCGCGAACTCTTGTTTAACCAGACCAAACCAATTCTTATTTCGTTCGATATCCGCGACCGGGCTGGCTTGTGAGCGCCATAGGTTGAACGCGATCCACAACAGATACATCGCGCCAAATAGTTTTATAAGGAAGAACAGCGTTTCAGAAGTATAAAGCACAACCGCTAAGCCAGATGCAGCCAAAGCAATCATGCCAGAAAAAGCGAGGATTCTTCCTAGGCCTGCGACAAAGGCGGCCTGAAATCCGTAACAACGGGCGTTGTTCATTGATAACAAATTGTTTGGGCCCGGAGTCATGTTGAGCGCAAAACAAGCGGGGATAAACAGCAGTAACTTCCAGATTTCCATTGGTGCTTCCTAATTGCCAAATGCCGTGATTATAAAATCCTTAAACAAGGTCTTATCGTTTATAACAGCATTTCATATCTTTTGTAACTGCATAAAAAACAAGCACCAAATCTATACAGTAAATTTTCAATCAGTTCTCAAAAAACTGTTCGTACTCGGGTGTCGCTAGATTTTCGGCGACACCAATCTCACCGACGAAATAGATAGCGCTCGCAATTGTATCTATCGTTGGGTTTGATTCTCGCTCTGGGAAGTCGCCAACAGCAGGAACAGATTTTGGCGCAGACACCGAACTACAAACAAGGCTATTACATACCCTGTTTTGATTTTCTAAGGAGATAGCTTCAGGAACGTCAAAGTGCTGAGTGAGTACGTCGTGGTTAGACAATTCAGACGAAGCGTACGATAAGGTTGAGAATAGAGCTGAGAGCACAATCCACTTGTTCATGTATCTTTCCATTGATGGCATTCATTGAATTTATAAATACTATCGAATCTCACACATTATGAACAGTGTTTTATTTTAATTTGCGTGAGACTGCTTACCCAGCATCAACTTGTCGAGCAGAGCTTGCGGGACAACGATCACTGAGTATTTAACAAAGGCCACCAGCGCGATTACACCAACAGCCGATCCAAGAATAAAGTCATGGACATCAACCAACACCAATCCCAGAAGTTGATCACTCGCTATCGCTACTAATGCGATGCTAACTGCGGTTACCCACTTGCTGTGTTCATAAGGTAATTGTTCCATCGCTTGGCTTACAACATACAGAAGCATGAGCCGCACAACATAAGTTGCACAAAGAACCGCGACAACACCCCACACGCCATAAATAGGCGTCACTGTGAAATAACCAATGGCCGCCAAGACCGCACATCCACCTTGAATCCACATTTGAGATTGACTCGAATCGCCACTGAAACAACCAAGGTTAAGATAATCACCTGCATTTTTGATAACGCTAATCGCAAGCAGCGCAACAACAATGGCCCCCGCGTAATGATAACTGCTCGGTAAAATGAGAGAAATAAATCCGGGTACCGTTAGAATCATCAACGAACCTAAAACAATGGCGAGGTTCACTCCGACTAACGCCCTATCGGCACACATCTTACTGCCACCCGGCTGTTGAAGCATCGCCACACGGTTTGGAAACCACCAAAGCGCGTAAGGCTGCAACAACAGACCAAGAATCAACGCGAACTTTCCGCTAACCGCATAAATCGCGAGTTCTTCGACACCGACGAAGCTTGCCATTACCCAGCGGTCGAGCCCCATGATCATATACATTGATGCACCGCCAACCAGAACGGGCAGTCCGAATTTTAAGATCTTCGCCGAGTATTTGAAGCAACCAAAAGATCCCATCTCTTGCCATTGATAACGCACTAAACAAACCATTAGCAACACACTGGATACCGCAGCTGAAATCAACACGCCATCTATACCGTATCCAGCCTCAAGCAAAACAAAAGTCATGATGGCTTGAACACCGGCTTTCAACACATTGAGCATGCAAAAACGTTTCGCCATCGCGTTCATACGCATCAGCGTTAGCGGGATAGAAATCGCCCCATCGAGCATGGTAGGAATAAGCAGAAGCAGTATCTGGTAAGGCTGGAATTCAACTGGCAACATTAAGATTAACAACGGCATACTGAGGGCAATCAAGGCGCCCCCAAGCACGCACACCAGCACGCTCAATGTGAAGCAGTTCGAGACGAGCTTTTGCTTTTCATCACCTTCGGCGACACCCACATAACGATACATGGCATCGACAATACCGAAGCTGAACAATATCGTCCCAATGTCTGCCAGCAAGACAATGGCTTCTAAGGAACCATACTCTGCCAACGTCATATTGTGCGTAATGTACGGGATCATCACCAATGAAATCCCTTTCATCATTAATATACCGATGGCGTAGTAAGCCGACTGCTTTAAAGAACCCATAGTCGTCACCTTTTCCTTACCAAGCTGGCTTTAGGAAACTTTTACAGTCTCCAATTAGGTGTCGCAATGTGCGTTTTTGAGGTGACATGACCAAAGAACGGAAACTGTAGGCAATAGCCTGTCTATTCTGTTGTAAACCTCGATAATAGTCAGCATAACCTTCCAGTATTCTCGCCTTTGCGATTTTGAAGCTAGAAGTGGGTAGATTCCATCGTTGACTGTCATTTTGGTAATGTTGAAGAATAGTCTCTATAGACTGCAAATTTCTCAATTTAAGACTTTCAGTTTGGGTAACAGAGCTCGCTCTCATCAAGTAGCCAACCTGCACCGAGTTCAACACACCGATCTGATGGTTTTCACTCATTCGAAGCCACAGTTCCCAATCTTCCCCATACTTGATGTCAGCATTGAAACTGTCTGTTTGAGAAAACACATCCGCTTTCACCATGACCGTTGAAGTTCCAATCACGTTGTTTTCAATGATGAACTCCAGCGGGTTCTCGATGTTGATGAACAGCTCGTCTTGATCTTGAAATTGCGACCAGTAACTAAAGCAATCCACGATCACTTGGTAATCTTCAGTCAGGTGTTCGTAGTTAGTAAAGCTCATCGCGAGATCAGGGTAACGTTGATGAAATTCGAGTTGGCGCTCAATTTTTTCAGGAAACCAGAAATCGTCTGCGTCTAAAAAAGCGATGTATTCACCGGTCGCCTTTTCAATCCCTAGGTTTCTCGCTTGAGGAGCACCAACACCCAATGTGGACAACGTAATAATGCGTTCATCGTCTATAGAAGCAAGATACGTCGACGTTCCATCGTTACTGTTATCGTCAATGACAATCAGCTCAACATCTTGATGAGTCTGCTTTAGTACACTGCCAATCGCTTTCGGCAGGTAATCCAAACAATTGTAGGTAGGAATAACAACACTTACTTTAGCCATAATGACGCCCTCAGATTTATACGTTATATGGCTGACGTTGCATGTTCTATGCCGAGAGTGTCTTGCTATGAAATCACATCTAGATCAGCCACCTACGCGTCCATTCTCAAAATGACGACCAAACACAGATGTTCAAAAAAACTGCAACTCCAATTTGATTATCAATTTGAGAAAACGAGCTACCTCTTAAGGGGTAACCTTCGAAAAGCAATCAGAAAGCCCTCCAAAGCTACGATTCGATCTTGGTTCGTATCTTGCTTTATTGGTTATTACCTTGGCTTGATAGCTTTAGTCATATGGATTTGAGGAGTAAGGAATGAAGAAAGTAGCATTTGTGGCGCCAACCTACCCAGTACTCAGTGAGACCTTCATTCAAACAGAAGTCGACTCTGTGAAAGCGTGTGGGCACGATGTTTGTGTAATGACGTTCAAAATTGAAAACAGTGAAAAACAGTTCGACTACGACATTGTCGAAATAGGTAAAAATGTTCGGAAGGGTAAAGTCGCCAGCATTAACTGGATAGGTTTCATCAAGGCTGTCTCATTTATTTCTAAGCAAACCAGCATGCCGAAAAAGTCACTGTTCGCTTATGGGTTTAAATTAGCGCTGCAACTCGCGGAAAACGACGTCGAACACGTACATGCGCATTTCTGTCAGCACACCACAGCTCACGCCATCGTCGCGGCAAAGCTGCTGAATATCACCTGTTCGTTCGTTGCTCATGGTCATGATGTTTACGAGTTCGCTTATGACATTGAACATAAAATCTCATCGAGTGATTTTGTGGTTGCAGTGTGTAAAGACATGCTTGCTGACTTCAATACCATGGCGAAAGGAAACATTAAGCTCCTGCATTGCGGAGTTAATACCAAACAGTTCCAACTCAACCCAAAAACCGAAACGAAGCAACTTCGCTTTATTTTCCTTGGCCGATTAGTGGAGCAAAAAGGTATCCACCATCTTATTGATGCATTGGCGCCGATTGCCGAACCTCTCGACATTCATCTCGATATCATCGGTACTGGCGATTTAGAGCAACAGTTAAAATTGCAGGTCAAAGAAAAAGGACTTGCTCGAAACGTGACCTTTCTTGGAGCGAAACCTCACGAATGGGTAAAAGAAAAACTATCGAACTATGACAGCCTAATCGCGCCCTTCTGTTTTTCCGAAACCGGATGTGTGGATACAGGGCCTCTGGTTTTAAAAGAAGCGATGGCTGTGGGAACGCCAGTCATTACCACCAACATCATGGGATGCAAAGAGATCGTCTCACCAGAGACAGGTTTTGTGGTTAGCGAAAAAAACGTGGAAGAATTAAGAGAAGCGATTGAGCGTTTCGCGCAGCTGAGCAGTAACGATAAAACATCGATGAGTTTAAAGGCACGTGAGAGAGTGAAAGACAGTTTTAATTCGATCAAACAAGCTCAGCAATTATCTCGTTGGATAGAGAACCCTGCTCAATAAGGATGAACTCAGGCAGTAAGCATCGCAAGGGCTGCTGCGTCTCACAAGAACGACTATGCACCATAAAAAAACGGAGCACCACAAAAACAAAAGAGCGCTACATTGATTTGAAATGTAACGCTCGTCTAGCACTGCCTAATGATGGCGACTTATGCTTTCAGTGACTTTCAGTAGCTTTTCATTAAGAAGCCTAACTAGCCTGCTCGCAGTGCCAAAATAGACTCAATATCTTCGATGTCACGATATTGAGCGAGTTGTTGCTCTTTCGATGAAATAGCCACAATCGACATTCTATCGGCCAATTCGTTACCTTCAATACCAACGTGTCCGTTCACATGGTAGATGGTAATTTTTGAAGCCAGCTCTTGGTAGAGCGCATACGCCAGCTTAATAATATCGAGGTTTTTGATCTCGCCGCCCGACTTAGTCCAGCCCTTTTTCTCCCAACCCGTTGCCCACTTAGTAATACAATCAATTGAGTACTTAGAATCACAATAGATCGCAACAGAGAGGCCCGCGTTTAGCTTCTCTTTTGCGAGAATAAACGCTTGCTTAAGCCCATGTAATTCGGCGGTATTGTTGGTACCAACAGGTTGATACAAGCCATACCACAATTCTGTTAATTGGTTGTTTCGGTATACCGCTAAACCCGTCCCCGCTTCACCGGGGTTTGGCTCACAAGCACCATCGGTAAAGATCTTGATATCAAAAGGCATATCAGTGATTTGCTGCTCCGAAAGAGGCGGCACCTTAGCTTTCGTCGCCTTACCCGCAGAGTTTGGCTTTGTCGCTGTAGAACCTGACGCAGACGACGTTTTACCACCGAAAGCAGACTCAGCCTCGCCTAGTGTTGGGAACGATTTATATCTCGCACCAGCAAAGCCATCGACTTGAGACTTACAGTCATTCCAAGTGGTAAAAATACCCGGTGTACGACCTTTCCAAACCACATAATATTTCTTAGCCAAACTAACTCCTTACCAAAACCTAAACACACAAACAGTGAATCAGTACATTAGATGCCACCACGCTATACGTTGCAAGGTCTATCACTCTAAAACAGGTCTAAAAAAGCTGCGTTCATAACTCACGATGCAATCAACTTCGTCTGCAAATTCAAACGCTTTAATACACTCAGCATCGTTCAACGATTTAATCCGATACTCTTCATAGGCAGCCAAACTTTCAAAGGTAAACAGCGCCAAGGCAATATTGTTCGCCCCTTCCGACGGTAAGAAATAACCATTGTGTTGGCCCCCGAATTTAGCGACCAGAGGAATCCACATTTTTGCGTATGCCTCAAACTCATTTACCTTTTTAGGATCAATCACATATCGAACATAACAAGTAATCATATTTATACAGCCCTTAAATAATAGGAGAAACACAAAGCCTAAGTTGACATTGAAGTTGAAGCTCACGAGAAAAGGTAATCAACCGCGACAAGGTTATAGAACAAAAACACCGCCATGCTAACGCCGATCGTTAGTAGCACATTGCCTGTTTTCCAAATCAATAAGCCAGTCACCACCGCGCCTATCAAGTATGGGTTTTCAAGGCTTGGCCAAAATGTTTGTTCAGGAGCAAATACAATTGGCCCCCAAATCGCAGTCAGCACCGCTGGGCTTGAATAGCGCAATAGGCGCCTTGCGGTTTGATTGAGTCGAAGCGGGATTGCAGGCTCAAGAAACAGATACCGACTAAAGAAAACAATCGCAGTCATGAGGAATATCGTTAACCAAATCATCTCTATTTCCCCTCCACGATTGTCTTGTTACCGTTGTTTCGCTCTTGGAACGATTCACTCAAAAAGCCCGCTAGCATACCTGCAATCGCTGCAATCATTAGTCCGCCCTCAATATTGTTAACCGACATGGCAACCGAAGTGACCAGTGAAACCACCACACACACAACGACGGGTAGAGTTCGGATTAATGGGAACACCAAAGCGATAAAGGTTGCTGCGACCGCGAAGTCGAGCCCAATCTCATTAAGCGAAGGAATTTGGCTTCCCGCGACAATGCCGACAAAGCTCGCAATATTCCAAACGAGATAAAAACCGCCGCCTACACCCGCAGCATACCAGCGATTAAATTCCTTCTGAGACTGCCCACTACAAATCGCGAACAGCTCATCGGTGAGCCAAAATCCGAGTAATAGACGCCAACGCGCAGGAAGATGGCTGATTTTGTCACGCATCGATACGCTATACAGAAAGTGTCTTGAGGTGATGAACAGTGTGGTCAACAACATAGTGCCTAAACCAATACCCGCTTTGAACATACCCGCAGCGACAAGTTGCGCTGAGCCAGCAAACAAAATAGCCGACATCGCTTGCGCTTGAAGTTGATTCAATCCGGCATCTATCGCATATGAACCGGCTAGAATTCCCCAAGGGATTACTGCAATGCTCAAGGGCATTCCCGCTAAAACGCCTTTCCATAACTGTGTTCGTCTATCCATTGTTTCGCTATCCATATCATTCTTTTCTCTCTTCACATTTGCTATTCAATGTAAGAAGAGTTGAGTCGGTTCGATTGTACAAACTTGCTCGATTTCACAAACGAATTAAGGTGTCCGATTTAGAGCATTTTGATGTATTGCCCCGGCGTGTAGCCATTGGCCTTTTTGAAGTGTCGATGAAAATGGCTTTGGTCGTGAAAACCGCACTCTTGCGCGGTATCTGAAATGGTATGCCCTTGTTTCAATAACTTACGGGAAAGCCTTAATCGAGATTGGATCTGATACGCATGCGGCGGAAGGCCAAACTCTTTCTGAAAAGAGCGTACCAAATGAAACGGGCTTAAAGCCGCCAGTTTAGAGAGTTCTTCTAGAGACACATCGGCTTGTGGAAAGTCATCTAAGAACTCTTTCACTAAGACAAGTTGCCGCTGAGTTTTCCCATCGAGTTGAGGGTTAAGCGGCGATTTTCCATGTCGGCTAATCAGCTTAACCAACATCCCATACATCAAGGTCTCTCTTAACAGGCGATTGTCGGATTCATCAATCGTGTTGAAGACCAACCTCAATTGATTGGCGAGCTCTGGGTCTTCAACAACGGCTCTTGGGAAATAAGGCGCGCCGTAATTGGGTAGGTTTAGCTCTTGAGTGATCTTGGCAAGTTGATCTGGGAGTGGATACATGGCTCGATACGCCCAACCGCCTTCAGTGGCAGAGTGACCGCTATGAACTTCGTCGGCATTGACCAGAATAATCGCATCTTGTGGTGCTATATGATGCCCGCCCGTTCGATAGAAACGCTGAGCGCCCTGCTCGATGACTCCCAGCGTGTAACCTTCGTGGCTGTGGCGCGAGAAGTTCTGCTTTTCGTATTCAGCATTAAGAATTTCAAGGCCACCGAGCTCTTCGGTTATCTTATATTCGGCCTTTTCTTTAGAGCGTTTCTTGTTCTCCATAACAATTCCCAAGCCTGTTGATTATCGAGCGACTTATCAGTCTACTCTATAGTCTCTTTCAGCTTTTGTACAAAATTGCGCTTTTGTTTGTTAATACTGTTTTTGTCGTTGGCTTAATAACGCTCTCTAACTGGGAGGAAAGTCTTGGTCTATAAATAGTTGGCGAATAATTGACAATAATTTAATTATACATGCCAATACTGTCTTCAAATCATCGGCAATAGACCTGATACACCATGAAAAATACGCTAATCCTTTTCTTTTTCCTGAGCCTTACAGGCTGTACGCACAATCAATCCAAAGCACTGAGCATGAACTCCTCGTCGGTTAATACATACCCACAATCGATGTCGAACCTGCAACTGTGCGACACCTTGTATTACGGGCGCTCAAGTAACCAGACACTGGCCGCTATTGGCAGTGAATTCAATCGAAGAGGATTATCCAAGAGTTGGTGTGACACCGAAACCAACAAGCTTTATCTAACAAAGACAATTGATTGGGTTGCTGACCAAGTAGAAGACAAAGAAGATTCAGAGGAAGAAGCGTCGGCAGTGGTGTTGCCAGCGAATTAGAACGGGTTAGCAATGTTGTTTGCTTATTAGCCGAGCTACCTAGTCAGGACTAGCCGAACTTACTTTATTGTTCAGGCACATCATTGATATGTTGTGACACACGAACTAGCTTACTGGTTTTAAAACCCATGCTCTGCGCCCGTTCAATCAGCGAGTCTAAGTCTTTTTTGGTGAACTCTGCAGTGCGATACAAGATCTGTAAGGTATTTTTGGTAGGACCCACCAACAAAGCCTGAGTGTAATCTTCATTCAAGAAAATTACCTTTCTCTGCTTCTCATAAGGGCTATTCGCTTCGACTGAAAACCACGCTTCGGTTTGAGAGCCCTTAAATGTTGCGGCTTGTTCTTTGGTCTTCCACTCATTCTTTTTCGCGTTGTAGCCTCGAGTTGTCAGCTTAAGATTACCGTCAGATTCAAATAAAAAGCTAAACGACAAAGAACCGAGCTTTGATTGCAATGGATGCGGGATAAAACAAGCGGAATACCATGTACCAGCGAAGCGTTCGGCATCAAAGTCAGAGGCGGGGATTTTAGACGTAGGTTTACTGCCACGAAACGTAAACAACAGCTTAATCATTAGCATCGCTAATATTTTGTATGTCATGTCACTTACTCTTTATTCGATTGTTATTAGACCCACACCTTCGATCGCATAATCAGTCGACGAATTGGTCTGTTTTTACAAGCTTAGCCAACAAGGTCTGTAACTGCTTGGATTCGTCTTCACTCAACGCACTCTGAAACTGCTCGCTGATACTATCGACCATAGGCTCACAATATTCGGCAAGCTTCTTGCCCTCTTCCGTTAAAGAAAGAAGTTTTACCTTTTTGTTCGTTTCACTCTTGCTGGCCTCAATAAGGTTCAGCTTAATCGCGTTATCAACCAAACGCTTGGTCACAGAGCGATTTCGAAGCAAGTAATTGGTTAACTCTTGCTGAGTGATTTTGCCATGCTTATCTAACACTCGAAGCGCACCAAACATCTCTAGAGAAATGCCCGAAGTGGTGCCCATCTCAGCGGTGACTTGAGCTCGAAACTGTTTGTAAGCAAAGCCCATTAAGAACATAGGATTGCTGTCGAGTGCATCAATTCCGGTGATGGATAATGCTGGTTGATTTTCCATATATAATTCCTTGGCAGACCACTAATAATACCAACACGATGGACATTAACTCTGCACGAAAGTAGGTATCTTGCAAACCAAGATCGGTTGCTGAAACATAGAGTTGCAATGGTAGCATAGTTCCTAACATCGCTTCAGTATGCATACCTCGCACGCCACCACGACTGCCGCTGATCCAAATTGCTATCATGGTCACCAAGCTTGTTAGTCCAATGATATACACCCAATTATAGGAGTGTTGCCCCGCTAACAAGGTTACGAAGACCAACGCCAATGCACAACCACCAACGTGGGCTTGTAAACAGTTTTTCACCACCATTTGATAGTTCATGCGTTCACTTTGCGCAGCCGCAATAATCACAGGCATCATACAGAACGTCGCGGCAATCAAATCGACCATCATCAAAAATGCTAAACCAACTCCAAGCATGACCACATATATCACTCGCTGCTGGTACGTCACAGGAACACTTTGCATTGGCAGCGGCGACATCGCTTTGGGCGGCTTTAAGAACAGCATCACAAATCTCACCACAACCATGGTCGTCACCATGCTCACTGCTATATCGCGAACCCAGTCCGTCATCGGCATTGGGCCATGTTGTGCAAACACAATCACCAAAAACCAATTGAGCAATGGGATGTAGATTTTCCCAAGTTTGGCAGGCGTGTCGGCCCACCTTCTTGCTAAATCAAATACCCATAAACTGATCCCCCAAACCACTGCCGGGTGTGAGGCAAATAACTGATCGACAAGCAGAGCCACACAAGCGACACCCAAGATAGGGAGAAACGCTTTGAGCATACCTCTCACTGAGTAGTCGTTAATCTTGGTCGCCGCCATTACCGGATAAAGAGCGAGGTACGCCGCAACACCTAGCTGTAGCCAAAGTTGAGCCAACATACCCAAAGACACGATAGCGCTGATCCAAGCTACTTCAGACCAGTTAATCGGGCCTCGAACTTCGTTATTCATAATCTGCCTCTTAGGTCGTAAATCGTTATTTCGTCAGTGGGTAGTCAGTTAGTCGATGATTGAAGAGCACAGTTAAACTAGGTAACGAATGCGAGCTAGCACTTCCATCCATGCACTTCCGATCACATCCCAAAACGTCGCTTCAGGCACCACCATCACGCTCACTTTAGAGCCTGAGAACAATGAGTGATCAAGTGACGGCAACGTTACTTGTGTACGCACTTTTTGTTGGTCTCGAATCCAGCGATCATCATTCACGACTTTCGCGAGGCCGCTGTTGTCGCTGCTCGCATCATAGATAGCCAGTTCACGACCTTGAATATTTCCCTCAAACACCTCACCAGGCATTGCATCAAACACCAAACGAACGGTTGTTCCCGCAGTCAGATTTGCACTGCCCTTTTCGTTGAAGTCTGCGTTAATCCAAGCATGCTGGCGATCAACCAAAAACAAAACGGGGCTGCCAGCGCCAACATAGGTTCCTGAGTTAAGGTTGAGATTGCTGATTACGCCATCAACAGGCGCGACGATTGTCGTTTTGTCCAAATCCAATTGCGCCAGTTCAACGCGAGTTCGAGCAACAGCCAAAGCACCGTTGTCGCTGCTTTTCTCAAGCTCAGCTTTTATCTGCTCAATATCGGCTTGCGCAGCTTCGACGGCTTGCTGTCTTACAATCGTGTCCGATCGGCTATCGTCTAGCGTTTCTTGGCTAACAAGTTTTCTCGAAATCAATTGCTGGTTACGCTTCAATTTTCTCTCGGCATTCAGAGCTTCGTGTTGGCGCTGACGTAACGTCGCTTCCGCGCCATGCAAGTGCTGCTTGTTTGCTTCATAGCTTTGCTCTGCTTCAACCAAAGCCGCTTCAGCCTGAGTTAACGCCAATTCAAAACGAGTTGGATCTAAGCGAACTAGCAGTTCCCCTTTTTTTACATCCTGACCATTCTTAACAGCCAACTCCACCACTGGCGCCGACACTTCTGCAGCAATACGGCTGGTTGGAATGTGCAATTGAGCTTGAGTTGTGAACGGCGCAAGGTTGTCACTTGCCACCAAGAAAAGAGCAAACAAGGCACTGGTGCCAAGTGTTAGATAGAGCATCCATTGATACGCTTTATTAGCCATAATGTTTCACCTGCAACAAAATAATGCGCTCATTGTATTGATTTTTGTTTCAGATGCAACATAAATCAAAGGTGAGTATCTTAAAGATCTTGCGAGAAGTACAGCAAGCTACTGTTTATGAAAGATATAAATAGAAATTTAGATAAGAAAAAGTCGTGTAGTTAGTTTGGGAAGCAAGAGTTCCAGAAGTTATCTAATGCCTTTGCTCACAATGATATGCATTAACATTGATATTCTTTAACATTTGATTAACCAACTTATCCATTAAAACTATAAGGAAATAAAAATGAAGTGGATATTTGTTGTATTCGTCAGTGTTTTCTCAGTATTTACTTACGCAAAAGATTGGAAGCAAATCCGATTTACGGTGGAAGGAGCATACCCACCATTCAGCTGGACAACGCAAGATGGTGAATTAGAGGGGTTTGAAGTCGATTTAGCCAACGCCTTGTGTGTCGAATTAGAAGTAAAATGTATCATCTCAAAAACTGACTGGGACGGGATTATCCCTTCGCTTTTAAGCCGTAAAAACGATGCAATTATAGCGGCTATGACAATTACCGAAGAACGTGAAAAGAAAGTTAACTTCACGATGCCTTACGCTAAAGTTCCCACTCGTTTTGTCATGGAAAAAGGGCGTGAAATCAATATGGATGACGGCAGCTTAAATGAACTAACAATTGGAGTTCAGCGCGCTACCATTGGTGACAAATACCTTTCCGAGATCTACCCAAATGTAGATATCAAGCGTTATGGATCATTCGACGAAGCCTTTACCGATTTACTCAACGGGCGCCTAGATAGCGTGTTTGGTGGTTCTATGGGACTCAATACGGGCTTTCTTGAAACGGAGCAAGGTAAGGACTACCACTTTACGGGTCCTAAATTTACAGAAGAAAAATGGTTCGGGCGTGGTATTGGTGTCGCGGTACGAAAACAAGATAATGAACTCAAAGATCTTATTGATGACGGTATCCAGCGCTTGATCGACAATGGTCAGCATCAAAAAATCGCAAGTAAGTATTTTTCATACAGCATTTACGAATAGTTTGGTATGCAGTGTGGACTAAACTAATTGCGAACTGTGTTCACTTTAGAAAGCATCAGATAGCAAAAAGCCGCTCATAATGAACTGACCCCCAATAGTTGGACACCAATTATTGGGGGTCTTTTTATGTCCA